>JAAZLV010000147.1 GCA_012799155.1 Bacteroidales bacterium
CCGTGGCCAACGTGCGCAGCTACTTCAACAAGCATGGCGGTTCGCTCGGCACCTCGGGCAGCCTCGAGTTCCTCTTCGACCACAAGTGCGTCTTCAAGATCGCCGAGAAAGAGGGTGTCTCCATCGAGGATCTTGAACTGGAGCTGATCGACTATGGCGTGGACGAGCTGGAGGTGGACGAAGGAGAGATCCTGCTCTACGGCGAGTTCAAATCATACTCCGACATCCAGTCCTACCTCGAGGAGAACGGCTTCGAGATCCATTCTGCCGAGTTCGAACGAATTCCCCACGACACCAAGGAGCTGGACGAGGAGCAGCGTGCCCAGATCGAGAAGCTGCTCGACAAGTTCGAAGAGGACGAAGATGTGCAGAACGTGTTCCACAACATGGCGTAAACAGCACAAACTGTTTCCTGAAAAGTGAGACGGGCCAAAAAATCGAAAAAGCGAGGTATGTTACATATCTCGCTTTTTTATCGCCCTTTTGGCGATTTTATCCTCACCCTCTTCGGTACAGGTTCTAATCTCGTTCTAATCTCGTTCTAATATGGTTCTAATCTCGTTCTAATAGATTAGAACGAGATTAGAGTCAGTTCAGACCCAGTTCACAGTTTTTTCCGACCGATCACCCTCGCAGAATATCCATATACCTTCGCTTTGGATGAAACTACATGAAAATAACATGCGAAACCTGAGATGGTTATTTTCACAGCACAATCTGCAAAAAAAAAGCTTCCCAATACAGAGGTATTGCAGAAGCCTGAAGAAGTCGTAGCGCATAGCGGAATCGAACCGCTATTCATTGCCTGAGAAACAATTTTCCTAACCGTTAGAAGAATGCGCCCTTTTGAATGATGATGCAAAGGTATGGAAAAAAATAAAACAGTGTTTCTTTCCGGGATAATTTTTTATCCCATTTTTACCGGTGGCTGCGGTAGTAGGCATCCAGTGCCTCTCGAGCGGCCGTGAAGGAGCTCTTGCGGTCCTGCAGCACCTCGTCTTCGAGCCGTGACAGCAGCTGCACGATTTCAGGATCTCGATAGAAGCCGTTGCGCAGTTGCTCGTTGATGCTCTCGAACATCCAGTACTTCGCCTGTTCATTCCGCTTGCGGTCGAAGTAACCATTCTCCTTTACAAAGGCGATGAAACGGTGGATCATCTCCCACACCTCAGCAATCCCGATCTTGTAGTAGCCTGAGTAGGTGAGCACCTCGGGCGACCAACCCGATTCAGGCAGAGGGTAGAGATGCAGGGCGTTGCGCAGCTGCCGCCGGGCCATGTTCGCCTTGTCTATGTTGTCACCGTCCGCTTTGTTAATCACGATGCCGTCGGCCATCTCCATGATGCCCCGCTTGATGCCCTGCAGCTCGTCGCCGGTGCCGGCCAGCTGGATCAGCAGGAAGAAGTCGACCATCGAGTGGACGGCCGTCTCCGACTGTCCCACCCCCACCGTCTCCACGAAGATGTAATCGAACCCGGCCGCTTCGCAGAGCACGATGATCTCGCGGGTTTTGCGTGCCACACCGCCCAGTGATCCGGCCGAGGGTGAGGGGCGGATAAAGGCATTCTCCGCCATGGAGAGCTTCTCCATCCGTGTCTTGTCTCCCAGGATGCTCCCCTTGGAGCGCTCGCTGGAGGGGTCGATGGCCAGCACCGCCAGCTTGTGCCCCTGCTCAAGCAGGTGCATGCCGAACGCGTCGATGGAGGTGCTCTTCCCCGCTCCCGGCACGCCGGTGATCCCCACCCTGATGGAGTTGCCCGAATGGGACAGGCACTGTTCGATGATGGCCTGGGCCGTCTCCTGGTGCTCCGGCAGCGAGCTCTCCACCAGGGTCACCGCCTGACTGAGGAGCACCCTGTCGCCTGATAGGATCCCTTTCACATACTCCTCTACAGGTCGCACTGTTTGCCGGGCGCGTCTTTTCAGATAGGGGTTCACGCTGGGTGGTTGCAGGATGCCCTTGTTCACTTTCAGGCCGTTGTATTTCGGGTCGTTTTCGGGATGTTCCATCTTAGCTGTTCAAATTAAAAAACCGAATGAAGCTCTTGCAAAGATACTTCATCCGGCCAGTATTATCAATTCCTTTTGAATCTATTTCTTCGGGAGCACATTCCCCTTGATCCGCAACACATACACGGTGTCGGGGACATTGGTGTAGACGGTGATGCTCTTGTTGAAGGTGCCGGGACGGGCTACCGTGGAATATTTGGCGGAGATTGTCCCTGTCTTGCCCGGCAGGATCGGCTCACGGGTATAGCCCGGGGTGGTGCATCCACAGGAGGCAGAGACCCGTCTGATGATCAGCGGTGTCGTGCCGGTATTGGTGAATTCAAACTGCGTGGTGACCGCACCCATCTCCTCCTTGATGGTTCCGAAGTTGTGTTCCGTTTTCTCAAACGCCATCCCCGGCTTCTCCTTCGAGAAGGCCATCAGGCTGCAGAGCATCACACTAAGAATCAAAA
>JAAZLV010000148.1 GCA_012799155.1 Bacteroidales bacterium
GCCAGTGTCCGCTCCAACACATTCAGGTTCTCATCAAACGATACAGAAATGAATGTGACATCGATGTTGTTTCCTGAAAGGAAATTATAGAGCTGAACATTGGCTGCACGGGATTGGGCATCGTAACTGGCCCAGAAATTCAGCACAATTTTTTTACCTTTCAATTCATGCAGTGCAAGGCTCTCTCCTTCCGAGTCCGTCAAAATGATGTCAGGAAACATTTCTCCGGGATGATAACCTTTGGATGGCAGATCACTCTTTACAGATCCTGATGAGAGCGCAAGTGAAAGAATTGCTGCAAGGCAAAAGTTCACATACTTCATAAGAAAATAATTTGATTACTATTCAGATTCAGCTGTTGCTTCTCGCAGCATGCTAAACCCCTTGTCTACACCTACTTTTCGCTAAAAGCAGGCAAATTTGGTCTGCAAAAGTAGCTTACTTTTGCTTACGATCGCACATTTTCCCCAAAAAGAAACCTTATGAATGTTAATATAATTACTTATTATCTATTTAACAGCTCACTGTCAATCTATTACGGAAAAGAAGGACTCTACAGCTTCGAGGGAACAATCTTTGAGAATCACTTTCTTGTCGCTGTCCAACAGGTAGATGGTCGGGATCGCCTTGATATCATAAAGTCTGTCTCGTGTAATTGCCATTCCTGGATCATAACCATGCAACCATTGTTGCGGCAACAATGGCAAATGAGCTACCCACTCCTCCAGTTCACTGTCGGGGTAGATGGTTAGAATGGTAAGCATGTTCCGTGTGGGACTGTTCATTGAGATGGCTCTTTTTATGACAGGTGAATCATCAAGGAATTGGATGGTTGTTTCACAGGTGTGGCAACCTGGATTTGAGAAGAGTAACAGCAGGTATTGGCTATTGATATCCCATAGTTTTCGGGTTTCACCCGTTGGGAGAATAAATGTGAAGTTGTTGGCCTTATCACCCACTTTGTTTAGTTGTGTCATCTCAAGCTGGAGAAGGTAACGTGAGCGGTCAACCTCACCTAGCAGAACGGATCTGCTGATCTCTTTCAACACGGGAATATATAGCTCTTCGTTGCGAAACGGAGAATTGGGATCATAGAAATACTTCTCCATCAATGATACAAAATAACCGTACATGGTGCTGTTGGCCTGAGCCCTATGCAGTGTATTGATCAGTGATCCAACGGGGTCATCTTCAGGCATTAAGCCAAGGATGTGGATGTAATCCACAAAAGCCTGTTCGGTGATTGCAGGTTTACGCGTGAGGGTACTGTCGCTAAAATCGAACCGGTCCCAGTAATGAGTTATCAGAAACGCTCTTCGTTCTTCAGGATCAACAAGCGTTTCAGGTAGTTGTGGCAATACAAAGGTATCGGGTACAACTGTTTCCTGCACAAAAACCTGTTGTGGCTCCAATCCGCTCTTTTTGCTCGATGAACATGCAAGGAGAGCAAGGAAGGCAATACTGGTACAAAATGCGATGCAAGTAAGGTTTTTCATTTTACATGATGCAATGGTTACGGGAGTAAAGGTAGTAAAAAAGAGATACGGGTGGATGAATGAAGCATGCCTCAATTGAGTAAACCAATAATTTTCGTATATTTGTAACTCATACTTCGTCCGATTCAGACATGGATAATTACATCGTTTCAGCCAGAAAGTACAGGCCCTCCACATTCCGGAGCGTAGTGGGTCAGCATGCACTCACCACTACACTTAGAAATGCCATTGCAGGCAACAAGCTGGCACATGCCTACCTCTTCAGTGGTCCCAGGGGTGTGGGCAAGACCACTTGCGCCCGCATCTTTGCCAAGACGATCAACTGCCTGAACCCAACAGCAGAACACGAAGCCTGCAACGCTTGTGAATCGTGCGTAGCCTTCAACGAGCAGCGCTCCTACAACATACACGAACTGGATGCTGCCTCCAACAACGGTGTGGAAGACATCCGCTTGCTGATTGACCAGGTGCGCATCCCTCCCCAGATTGGACGGTACAAGGTATACATCATCGATGAGGTGCACATGCTCTCAGCCTCAGCTTTCAACTCGTTCCTCAAAACGTTGGAAGAACCACCGGCGCATGCCATCTTTATTCTGGCCACCACGGAGAAACACAAGATCATACCAACCATCCTCTCCCGCTGCCAGGTTTACGACTTCAACCGCATCAGTATCGGGGATATCGTAGATCATCTGCAACATGTGGCAACACAGGAAGATGTAACCGCCGAGGTAGAAGCACTTAATATCATCGCTCAGAAGGCAGACGGGGGAATGCGTGATGCGCTCTCAATCTTCGATCAGACGGTGAGCTACACGGGCGGAAAAATCACCTACAAGTCGGTGATTGAAAATCTGAACGTGTTGGATTACGAATATTACTTCAATCTTACGGA
>JAAZLV010000149.1 GCA_012799155.1 Bacteroidales bacterium
TAGTATAAAGATTAACAGAGGTTACAATCAACACAATCATTATGCCGGAAATTTCTCAGCGTGGTTTTGAGATGCCCGCTTCACCCATACGCAAATTAGCCCCCCTCTCAGATGCTGCTAAAGTACGAGGCACCAAGGTGTACCACCTCAACATTGGACAACCCGACCTGCCCTCACCACAAGCTGCCTTGGAAGCCATCCGCAACATCGACCGCACAACACTAGAATACAGTCCCAGCGACGGTTATCGCTTCTACAGAGAGAACCTGACCGATTATTACAGGCAGTACAATATTGAACTGACACCCGAAGAGATCATCATCACAACGGGTGGCTCGGAGGCAGTGCTCTATGCCTTTATGGCGTGCCTCAACCCGGGCGACGAGATCATCGTACCGGAGCCGGCCTATGCCAACTACATGGCCTTTGCCATCTCGGCGGGAGCGGTGATCCGCTCTCTGCCCTCAACCATCGAATCGGGATTCGCCCTTCCTCATATCGATGACTTTGAACAACTCATCAACGAACACACCAAAGGAATCCTGATCTGCAATCCGAACAACCCCACCGGTTATGTCTACACGCCGCAGGAGATGGAGCAGATACGCCAGTTGGTGATAAAGCATAACCTCTATCTCTTCTCCGACGAGGTATACCGGGAGTTCATCTACAATGACACGCCATACGTCTCGGCTTGTCATCTGGAAGGAGTGGAAGAGAATGTAGTGTTGATCGACTCGGTTTCGAAACGATACAGTGAGTGCGGCATCCGCATTGGTGCATTGATCACCAGAAACCGTAAGGTACACGACACCGTGATGAAGTTCTGCCAGGCGCGACTCAGTCCCCCGCTCATCGGCCAAATTGCAGCCAATGCATCTTTACAGGAGAACGGCAGCTACATGCAGCACAACTTTGAGGAGTATAAGAGTCGCCGTGATTACCTGATGGAACGACTCAACAACATCCCGGGGGTCTTCTCTCCCATGCCGCAGGGAGCCTTCTATACGTTGGCACGACTGCCCATCGACGATGCCGACAGATTCTGTGCCTGGTGTCTTTCGGACTTCTCCTATGAAGGTCAGACCATCTTCATGGCACCTGCAACCGGTTTTTATGTGACTCCCGGATTGGGGAAGAACGAAGTACGCATCGCATATGTACTGAACAAGGTTGAACTGGGAAAAGCATTGACGGTGTTGGAGAAAGCACTGGAGGCATATCCGGGAAGAAGGTAAAGTGATGATAAAGCGATGAGTACGGAACTTTTCATAGCACGACGTATCTACAGGGGTGACAAGCAAAACGATAAGCGTGTTTCCTCTCCCGCCATACGCATTGCGATCTCCGGCATCGCACTGGGACTGGCAGTGATGCTCGTATCGGTCTGTATCATCGTCGGTTTTAAAAAAGAGGTACGTGCCAAGGTGGTGGGTTTTGGCTCTCATATCCAGGTCACCGCCTTCGACAACAACAACTCATACGAACAGGCTCCCATCGCCTTCTCCGACACGCTGGCGCAATTGCTCACCTCCAATCCTGCCATCTCTCATCTCCAGGAGTACATCTCCAAGCCGGGCATCATCAAGACCGAAGAAGACTTCCTGGGTGTCATCCTCAAAGGAGTCTCAGAACGATATGACTGGGAGTTTTTCCGGAAGAACATGGTGGAGGGTGAGGTGATTCATCCGGGTGACACCACTGCTGCCAACCGGGCCATCCTCTCCCGTGAGATCGCAGACAAGCTGCAACTGAAGCTGGGTGACAGTTTCACCTGCTACTTCGTGCAGGAGCCGGTACGAGCCCGTCGTTTCACCATTGCCGGCATCTACGAGACCAATTTCGAGGATTACGACAAGCTTTATGTCATCACCGGGAAGGATGTGCTTGCCTCCCTCAACGGGTGGGATGCCGATATGGTGAGCGGCATCGAACTGCTGGTAAAGGATTACGACAACCTCGACCGTACCACGCAGGATCTTTTCTTTACAATGGCATCCTACAGGGACCGACTCGGAAACAACCTCTACACACGCTCCATCAAGGATATCAATCCCATGATCTTCAACTGGCTCAACCTGCTCGACATGAATGTCTGGGTGATCATCATCCTGATGCTCGTGGTATCAGGCTTCACCATGATCTCGGGACTGCTGATCATCATCCTTGAACGCACCAACATGATTGGCATGCTCAAGTCGATGGGTGCCCGCGACTTCAGCATCCGCAAGGTGTTTCTCTACCTTTCCGCCTTCCTGATCGGCCAGGGAATGCTTTGGGGCAATGTGATCGCCCTTCTCTTCTGCATCCTGCAGGATCAGTTTCATCTACTGAAACTGGACCCTGCCACTTACTACCTCTCTTCGGTGCCGGTAGACTTGAACCTGCTCTTCATCCTGCTGCTCAATGCCGGCACTTTGCTGGTCACCCTGCTGATGATGCTGGGTCCCTCCTATCTCATAGCGCGTATCACCCCTGCACGCTCCATCCGTTTTGAATAACTTTTACAGAAAGTAACTTCCGTTGTCGGCCCTTTCACTGAAAAATATTGGTTATATTTGACAGAAAAAAGAGGGTATGCGCATATTACATACGGCCGACTGGCATCTGGGCAAGCGGCTCGATGACTTCCCACGATTGGAAGAGCAAAGGGAGGTGTTGGAAGAGATCTGTGAAATTGCCGAACAGGAGGCAGCCGATGTAGTGTTAGTTGCAGGTGATCTGTTCGACACCTTCAATCCTCCCACCGAGGCGGTCGACCTGCTCTACCGGACACTCAAACGACTCACCGCAGAGGGGCGCCGTCCCGTCATCGCCATAGCCGGAAACCATGACTCACCCGACCGGATAGAGGCACCCGACCCGCTGGCGCGGGAGTGTGGTATCATCTTCGCCGGTTATCCACATACGGTGGTGCCTCCCTATCTGCTTGAGTCGGGATTAAGGATCCTTCAAAGCGACAAGGGGTTCGTAGAGCTTCTGCTGCCGGACGCTTCCGCTCCATTGCGCATTCTCTTCACGCCCTATGCCAACGAATACCGTCTCAAGACCTTTCTTGGTCTGGAGGAGAGCGAGGAGGAACTTCGGTCGCTTCTGCAGGAACGATGGCAGCAGCTGGCCGACCGGTACTGCGACCAGATGGGCGTCAACATCCTCCTCACTCATCTCTTCGTGGCAAGGAGAGGTGCCCCTCTTCCTGAAGAGCCGGAGGAGGAGAAACCAATCCTGCAGGTAGGCGGCGCACAGGCTGTTTACACCGACAACATCCCTGCACAGATACAATACACCGCACTGGGTCATCTCCACCGGATGCACTTCGTGGAGAAAGAACCGTCGCCGGTCTGCTACAGCGGGAGCCCCCTCTCCTACAGCTTTGCAGAAGCCGGTCAGCAGAAACAGCTGCTGATGATCAATCTGGAGCCCGGCAAAGCAGCCGTTGTGCGGGAGATACCGCTTACCCGTTCGAAACCTCTTTTGCGGAAAAAGGCCAAGGGTGTTGAAGAGGCACTACAGTGGCTCAGCGAGAACAGGGATGCGCTGGTGGAACTGACAATCGTCACCGACAGCTTTCTCACAGCTATGGAACGGAAAGCTCTTTTGGCCGCTCACCCCGCCATTGTGAGCATCATTCCTGAGGTCACGGATGCAGTGACACTGAGGGAGGGAACAAGTGAACAGATAGACCTCTCCAAAGGTATGGAAGCGCTGTTCCGCGACTATTTCCTACACGAGAAAGGGCAGGAACCCAACGAGGAGATCATGCAATTATTTCACGAAATACTGGCTGAAGAGGAATGATACCGATACAACTTACCCTGCAGGGACTCTACTCCTACCAGGCAAAACAGACCATCGACTTCAGCAGGCTCACCTCCTCCGGCCTGTTTGGCATCTTCGGCATGGTGGGCAGCGGCAAGTCCTCGATCCTGGAGGCGATCACATTCGCACTCTACGGACGTACCGACCGTCTCAACCTCTCGGGCGACAACCGTAACTACAACATGATGAACCTGAAATCGAAGGAGATGCTGATCGATTTCATCTTCGAGGCGGGCAGCGAGCGGACACTCTACCGCTCCACCGTGAAAGGCAGGCGCAACAGCAAACGTTTCGAGGAGGTGAAAACGCTCGATCGCACTGCCTACAGGAAGATCGACAACGAGTGGATTCCAATCGAGCAGGAGGCTCTGCAGGAAACCATCGGACTGAGCTATGAGAACTTCAAACGCACCATCATCATCCCGCAGGGCCAGTTTCAGGAGTTCTTGCAGCTGGGCAACAAAGACCGCACCCAGATGATGAAAGAGTTATTCAACCTGGGAAAGTATGAGTTTTATTACAAGGTGGTTTCACTCGAGACCAGGAACAACGAGCAGAAACATATTCTGGAAGGTGAACTGAAAGGTCTGGGCGACATCGATGAAAGTCAGCTTGAGCAGTATGAGACTGGACTGGACCAGTTGGAGAAGATCATTTCTGAACATAAAAGCAGGCTTATTGAACTCCAGCAAAAGGAAGAACAACTCCGGAAGTTAAGTGAGCTCCAGCAGAAGTGCAGTGAATCCGAGCAGGAGCTGCGGAAGTTGGAGAAAGAAGAGCCTGTATTTCTTGACCTTGAAAAAAGCATCAACCACTACGAGCAGTGTCAATACCGGTTCAAACATCGACTTGAACTTTTGGAGGAGTGGATCGGCAAGAAAGAGAGGCGTGAAAAGCTGATGGATCTTGACAGCAAGCGTCTGGAAGAGGTGGAGCAGAGGATTGAAGAGATCGGGAAGCTGCTTACCGGGATCAGGCCAGCATACGAGAAACGGGATGAGCTGCAGAGGAGGGCGACAGAGCTGTCGCTGCTGCTGCAGATGAAAGGTGCCGAAGAGATCATCACGAAGGAAAAGAGTCGTTCAATAACAGGAGAAGGTTTTCTTGAGAAAGCCTCAAAGCAGGTGGAGGCTCTGAAATCGGAGAAGCAGCAGCTCGGTGATATGATCAGTGAGTTACGCGCGAAGATGCCAGATCTGATGATGCTCTCTGCCATCAGAAGCTGGCATGCCGAGAAAAGGAGCCTGGAGAAACAACTAGGCGATATACAGTTGGAAGCAGAGCGATATGCCCATGAGGAGGAGGAGATCAGACAGGAGAGAGCACACCTTCGGAAGAACAGGCTGTTTGAAGGGTTGCCGCACGATGCAGACCCTGCAGCACTGGAGGATTGTCTGAGGCTGGAGACTGACAAGATAAAAAGCCGGCAGCGTCAGTTGGGAGAAGAAGAGCATCACCTGCTTGTAAAAGAGCAGCTGAAAAGTTATGCCAGTGAGCTGGAGGAGGGGCACCCCTGCCCGCTCTGCGGATCAAGACAGCATCCTGCAATATTCAGGAGTGATGACCAGGAAAAGCAACTGCTACAGCTAGCAGAAGAGAAAAGTACGCTCGAGCAGCAACTCAACCAGCTTGCATCGCTCGGTGAACAGCTCCTCCTACTCAAGAGCCGTGAACTACAGGCATGCAAGCAGAAGAAAGAGTGGATCGGAAAAGGCAGGCTGGTGAAGAAACAGCTAGAGGTGCATGAGGGACTGTTTCAGTGGGAGAAGTACCACGATGAAGAGGCGTTGAACAATGCTTTCCTGGAAGTGAAGAAGATGCAGGATGAACTCAGGCTTCAGGAGACGTCACTCGCTAATAAAACCACTCTGCTGGAACAGGAAGAGAAGAAAAAGGAGCGCTACCGTTCGGAACTGGACAATATCCGTACCACGCTCACCGTACAGGAGACCACTCTGACCACCCTGCAGGAACAGCTTGAAATCATCGACCCCTCAGACTACCGGGAGTCCGGCAGGGAGGAGGTTGAAAGGGAAAGGCAGCGGCTGCAGCAGGAGCATCAGCATGTGGTGAAGCTGTTCGAAGAAAAGAGCGAACAACAGCAGGAACAGACCCGTGAAAAGGATTCACTCATAAGCGCATTAGCAATCAACTACCGGGAGCTGGAACAGGAGCAGGCAACAATCGACAGTTTGCAGCAACAGCTCAGGGAAGAGTTGGAAAAATCAACGTTCAGCAACCTGGAGGAAGTGAGGCAGATCCTCTCCACAGCAATGGATCCGGAAGGTGAAAGGAAAAAGCTGGCAACTTTCCGTGAGGTGTTGATGCAAGGCAGGTCGGCTGTCCAACAGCTCCGTAAGGAGATAGACGGCAGGGTGTATGATGCACAGGCACATGAGATGCTGATCGACGAGATGAAGGGGATCGGTGAGGAGGTGACAGCAAAAAACAAGGAATTGGGAAAAATCACCGGATTGCTCACGAAGCTCAGAAGTGACTTGCAGAAGAAGTCGGAACTGAAGGGGGCGATGGAGAAGCTACAGGCAAGGGGTGAAAACATCCGAACAATGAAATCACTCTTCACGGCAAGTGGTTTCGTGAACTACATCTCTACCGTATATCTTCAGAATCTCTGCAATGCCGCCAACGACCGATTCTACCGGCTCACACGACAGAAGCTGAGTTTGGAGATCACTCCCGACAACAATTTCCAGGTGCGAGACTTCATGCACGAGGGGAAGGTCAGGAGTGTGAAGACCCTCTCCGGCGGTCAGACTTTCCAGGCCTCCCTTTCACTGGCTCTGGCACTGGCCGACAACATTCAGCAGATCACCCACTCCAGTCAGAATTTCTTCTTCCTGGACGAAGGGTTCGGTTCGCTCGACAAGGAGTCACTCGGAATTGTATTTGACACGTTGAAGACACTGCGCCGGGAGAACCGTATCGTGGGAGTGATCTCACATGTGGAGGAGATGCAGCAGGAGATCGAGGCACACCTCCGCATTGAGAACGACCCGGAACGGGGCAGCCTGATCCGTCGCAGCTGGGAAGAGTAATCTGGAAAAGATTATTCCATGATCAGAAAATTGCGTCCGTTGAGGATTGTATGGTCGCGAAGATTGGAGATAAAATAATCTGTTTTCCTTTCTGGTGAGAACATGCGCAGCCTATGGATCAAATAACCGGAGGCAGCCTTTTTTCCATCATACAGGATCTGCTCATAAAGCATCACGTTTTTGACCCGGTCCCTGAATTGCCCCAAAGCCTCCAGATCAATCAGAGAAGGATCGGTCACACGGGGAAACTGGAAATTCATTGCTGCTACTTTTCCACTTTGAGCACTGACTATAAATGTGACTCTCGTGTTGAATGAGGAGAGCAGTTGTTGCTGCTGAGGAGTAAAAATACTTTGTTCAATCTCACTTAACTCCCCTTGAGCTGAAAAACGAAAGGAGAGGGTTCCCTCCAGCTGTTTCCCCGATTCATCCCTGGCAGATAGATTCCGATAGACTGTATGATTGTAATCATCGCAGTCACAGTGAATAATCGCAACATCCTGATCGACATAGCTCTCGTTACAGTCTAAACGGAAACCATTCGGATTCTCATGCGAGAATTGTTTGTATGAAAACATTATAAAGTTCGCGGAAAGGTAGCCTGCTGTCGCCATCCCATTCGGAAATGAGACCATGTAATCAACCTCTTTCTTCAGTTGCTCCCTGTATGCGGCGAACATAACCAGTTCCTCGGGAGATACATCCGGGGTGAACAGTTTAAATGATACTGCAACTATGTTTCCTGCCGTATCTACCTTACAATAAGCATTTGGTGTACCAACATGCATATGGCGCATGATCACCTCAGCAGTAAAAACAGACCTCTCCATCTTTTTCTGAAGGGCCGGATCCATCGGATTTGAATCAAAGAGATTAGGGTATGGCATTCCTTTCAGCGTCGTAGGCTTGCTGTTGTAAACACAATCATTGACATCGATAAGCAGCACCACTTTTTCCCCTTTCTGAATGATAAAACCCTGCTGGGTTTCCTGGGCATAGATTGTTGACTGTAAAATGAGAACACTGACAACAACCATCAGATAGTTCATCTTCATCATCTTGCTGATTTTTATTGATACCAAAATTGTGAATAACCATGTTCATTTATGCGAGATCAAATTTAACCCCACGATCGACATGATTAAAGTACACAGGAAGACAATCTTCAACACCGATACCGGTTCTTTTAAGATAAATATTCCTGCCAACACCGTGAATGTCGCACCCAATCCCGACCAGACAGCATATCCCACACTCACGTTAATGCCGTTGTCAATTGCCTTGTAGAGCATCAACATGCTCAATGAAACTGATCCCAAAAAAACAAGTACCCATAAAATCATCTCTCTGCCGTTGGATGCAGAAATTTTGGAGAGACTGAATGCAAACAGTGCTTCAAACAACCCACCAATCAGTAACAAGATCCAATTCATCTTTTTAATCTTTACCTGCAAAGATAGCAGATTATTGGTTGTGTATCCACCTGATTATAATTTACATTTATCGGATTCAAATTACCGAACTGTACATTTTTGCAGGACATCGGTGTTTATCCCCTCATTATCCCCTCATAAAAGTATGAAGGGATTATGAAGGGATTATGAAGGGAAAATTACGAATGTGTTGTGGATTTCACATGATCTACAAAGACAGGATTAACTGACATAGCGAGCATTGATTTCCCATTTCCCGCTCTGAGAATAACTTCTGAGAGTTGTTTACAAGTTGTTGATAACCTGTTCGTATGTTGTTCACAACAACAACCAAAAATATTTGCTTTTTCTTCTTCACTATTGTTATATTTGCAAACAACGATAACAAA
>JAAZLV010000150.1 GCA_012799155.1 Bacteroidales bacterium
CACCGAGGTGCTGGAGGCAGTGAAGAACTGTGGCTTTGATGAGGTTTGTGAAGTGGAGCAGGCGGTGGACTTCATGAAAGAGGCTTACCGGATTACTGCCGGCAACCATCCTCCGCGACCACAGATCAGTTCTTACTGTCCCGCCGTGGTGCGCCTGATACAAGTACTTTACCCCTCACTGACATCGCACATCATGCTATTGAAGGCTCCCCACGATATTGCCGCGCTCTACTTGCGACTTTCAAGGGAGTGTGCAGATGTCGATTCCCGCAATGTGTCGCTCTACTATATAACCCCATGTGCCGCCAAGACGGTCGCAGCACGTGCTCCCGTTGGGGAGAGTGCTTCACTTATCGATGGTACGGTGAACATGAAGGAGATCTACAACAAAACACTTGCCACCTTATTGGCCAGGAAAGAGAAGGGTGGGCGCAAGTACGTGGCCGATATGAGTCCTGATTCAGTCTGCTGGTCCCTCTCGGGTACCGAAAAACACTATTTTCCAGGTAGAAGCCTGGCAATCGACGGCATGGAGAATGTAATCGATTTTCTGGAGAAACTGGAATCGGGACATGTATCCGATATCGATTTTCTTGAGATGAGGGCATGTGACCAGGGATGCGCCGGGGGAATCCTCTGTCCCGGAAACCGATTTCTGACAGTAGAAAGACTGGAACAGCGACAGAAAAGACTGCAGCAGCTGAAAGATCAACAGGGAGGACGTGTGGAAAATAGACTGATGGAATTCAGTGAGATGTTATACCCCCTCTCCGGAGTGGAACCGGTACATCCCCGCGAAGGACTACTCCTGGATGAGGATATGGAGAAGGCACTTGTGAAGCTGCAACGCATCAGGAGATTAATGAACTACTTTCCAGGTTTCGATTGCGGTGCTTGTGGCGCACCCTCCTGCAGGAGCCTGGCTGAGGATATTGTGCAGGGAAAAGCCAGCATCTCTCACTGCGTTTTCGTGCAGCGGGTGATGGAGAAGAATTACAAGCTGAGCCCTGATCAGGCTTTCGTAGTGATCGAAAAGATATGGGGAAGGGGCAGGCTCAATAAATATAATGATCTCAATGAAAACGAATCTTAAGCTGCTCGCAAAGGAGCTAGATCTGACATGCCTGGCAGGCGAAGCATTCCTCGAGCGGACAATTGATGGAGCTTACGTCTCCGACCTGTTAAGCGACGTGATGGGGAAGGCAAACGCTGGGATGATATGGATCACCTCGCAAGTGCATCGTAACATCGTGGCGGTCTCCTCCCTCAAGGAATTGAGTGCCATCATCGTGGTAAATGAACGCCCGGTGGAACCAGAGGTGTTGGCGCACGCCGAAGAGGAAGAGGTGGTGGTTTTCACTTCCGGACAATCCGCTTTTGACACGGCCGGTTTATTGTATAGTTATTTGAAACGAAATTAAAGTTCGTAAGCTGATTGTTTCCTCTTGAAGGCCAATGATAAAGCTTGCTGATTATAGCTTATGACATACCGTTAATAATTATGCCCTGGTACAACGCTGATCTGCATATCCACACCTGTCTGTCGCCCTGCGGCAGCCTGGAGATGAGTCCCCGCCGCATTATTGCCCGTGCTTGCGAGCGTGGAATGCAGGTGATTGCCATCACCGATCATAACAGCACCCGCAATGTGCAGGTATGTATGGAGTGTGGTGCTGCCGCGGATATCATGGTAATCCCCGGTTGTGAGGTCAACACGCAGGAGGAGGTGCACTGCCTTTGCTATTTCCCTCATCTGGAGGCGCTGCATCTGTTCCAGGAGTACCTCGACCGGCAGATCATCGACATCCCCCACGACCCGGAGCGCTTCGGATACCAGGTGGCAGTGGATGCCGATGAGCAGATCCTGTTTGAAGAGTCCCGTTCCCTCTTCACCGGTATCAGTGACGGCATTGAAGCACTCGAAAAGGTGGTGCACCGCTATGGGGGATTGTTTGTTCCGGCGCACATAGACCGGCAGGTATATGGTATCCTCAGCCAACTCGGGTTCATTCCGCAAGAGCTCTCATGTGATGCGCTGGAGCTGTCACGTCAGACCACCCCCGACGCGTTTGTCAGTAGTCATCCGGAACTGGAGGGAAGAGGTTTTCTACAGAATTCCGATGCTCACCGTCTCGAGGATATCGGATCTCTGCACACCCGTTTTCAGATGGAGGATGCCGGGTGGGATCACTTCAGGAAAGCCCTTTTGGAACAACGTTTTGAGGCGACGAATGTACCACCTGTTAATAGAAAATGTTGATGGTGACACTGGCAATGCATATGATTGATATCGTGCAGAATGCCCTCAGGGCGCAGGCAAATATGATCACGATCACTCTGGATGAAAGAGGAGATGAATCGTTGCTACTGTTCCAGGTGGAAGATGACGGCAGCGGCATGAGTCCGGAAATACTAGAGCGTTTGTCTGACCCCTTTTTTACCACCCGCACCACGCGAAGGGTGGGGCTGGGAATCCCGTTCCTGAAGATGACTTGTGAGCAGACAGGTGGCACTCTCCGCATTTCGTCGGCCGAGGGAGAGGGCACAACGGTTGAAGCTCTTTATCGCACCGATAATCCTGACTGTCTGCCCCTGGGTGATCTGGAAGGGTCGTTGTTGCTGATGGTGATGGCCAATCCCGGCATCCGCTTCCGTTTCACCTACCGGGTGGGGCCGGAGGTGTTCTCCTTCGACAGCGATGCGTTGCGGGAGCAGGGAATTGATCTGCAGCACCCGCAATTGGTGGTACCTGTAAAAGATTATATTAGGGAGAATCTGGAGGCACTCTGGCGGCATCGTGCCACGGTTAACTATCTCTGCTGAACCTCCCGGATAGATGTAAATAATGAACAACACAACATATATTGATTGAATCTTAATGCTATTTATGATGGAAAAAAGAACTGGAATCAAAACACTTGCCGACCTGAAACGAATACAGGAGGAGGTGAGCAGACGCATCGGCCTGCGTGACAAGGCTGAAAATCCCGAGTCACTGGTACAGGTGAAGGTGGCGATGGCTACCTGTGGCATTGCTTCAGGAGCCAAGGAGGTTATGGAGTACCTTGTCCTGGAGCTGGATAAGCGGGGTATTGACGCGGTGGTGACCCAAACCGGCTGTATGGGCTATTGCTTTGCAGAGCCAACTGTGGAGATCACGCTACCGGGAAGGGAGCCCATAGTCTTCGGCGATGTGAACCCGAAAAGAGCAGATGAGATCATCGAACGTTACATCAAGAACGGTGAACTGGTAGATGGTATCATTCCCCAGAACTACAACACGATTGAATCTTAAATCAATTGAATAATACTGTTATGAGTCAATTTAAAATGCATTTGCTTGTTTGTGCTGGCACCGGCTGCCACTCCTCACAAAGCGACCTTGTATATGAGATGTTGCGCGATGAGGTACAACGGAAACGGCTGGAGGGAGAGGTGCAGATCATTCGCACCGGTTGCTTCGGTTTTTGTGAGAAGGGACCCATCGTGAAGGTGCTGCCCGACAATACCTTCTATACACAGGTGAAGCCCTCTGACGCGAGGGAAATCATTGACGAGCACCTGATTAAGGGGCGTCGTGTGGAGCGGTTACTCTATCTCGATCCGGAGACAGAAGAGCATGTGCTGGATTCCAAGCACATGGGTTTTTACAAGAAACAGTTGCGCATCGCGCTTCGCAACTGTGGTACCATCGATCCGGAGAACATCGACGAGTCGATTGCCCGCAATGCCTACCAGGCGCTGGGCAAGGTGATTACCGAATATACCCCGGAGGAGACGATCAACCTGATCAAGCGCTCCGGACTGCGAGGACGTGGCGGTGCCGGCTTTCCCACCGGTCTGAAGTGGGAGATTGCCAGCCGCAATGATGCCGACCAAAAGTATGTGGTCTGCAACGCCGATGAGGGTGACCCCGGTGCGTTCATGGACCGTTCTATCCTGGAGGGCGACCCTCACTCGGTGTTGGAGGCGATGGCCATTTGTGGCTATTGCATCGGTGCTACGAAGGGGTTGATCTACATTCGTGCCGAATACCCGTTGGCCATTCGGCGGCTGAAGGTAGCCATCGCACAGGCACGCGAATATGGTTTGTTGGGCGAACAGCTATTCGGCTCCTCTTTCAGCTTCGACATCAGCCTTAAGTATGGTGCCGGCGCCTTTGTCTGTGGTGAGGAGACCGCTCTGATCCACTCCATGGAAGGTAAGCGGGGTGAACCAGCCAATAAGCCCCCCTTCCCCGCACAGAGCGGCTACCTGGGCAAGCCCACCAACGTGAACAACGTTGAGACACTGGCCAATATACCGGTGATCATCCTGAAAGGTGCCGAGTGGTTCTCTTCCATTGGTACGGAGAAATCGAAGGGTACCAAGGTGTTTGCCCTTGCGGGTAAGATCAACAATGTGGGTCTGATCGAGGTGCCCATGGGCATCACACTGCGGGAGATCATCTACGAGATCGGAGGCGGTATCAAGAACAACAAGAAGTTCAAGGCTGTACAGACCGGCGGTCCCTCGGGTGGCTGTCTTACCGAGAAACATCTCGACACCCCCATCGACTACGAGAGCCTTACTGCTGCCGGCTCCATGATGGGTTCCGGAGGTATGATCGTGCTTGACGAGGATGACTGTATGGTCTCGGTAGCCAAGTTCTACCTCGACTTCATCGTGGAGGAGTCTTGTGGTCGTTGCGCCCCCTGCCGTATCGGCAACAAGCGTCTGTATGAAACGCTGGAACAGATTTGTAATGGCAAAGGTACTGCTGAGGATTTGGAAAAACTTAACAATCTTTCCAACGTGATTAAAGACACATCGTTGTGTGGCTTGGGGCAGACTTCCCCTAATCCGGTGTTATCGACATTGAATAATTTTCTTGAAGAATACAAGGAACATGTTTTCGATAAAAAATGCCGGTCGGGAAAATGTAAGAACCTTCTCTATTATGTCATTGATGATGAAGACTGTGTGGGTTGTATGGCTTGTGTGAGGGTTTGTCCCGTCAACGCCATTACCGGTGCAAAGAAACTGACTCATTATATTCATCAGGAAAAATGCATAAAGTGCGGAGCCTGCATGGAGAAGTGCCAGTTCGATGCCATCAGCCTGCTGAATGACTATCCAAGGGTGACTCCAGCTATGGTGGATGCATAGTGAGAACCATGATAATAAACAATCACCAAAGCTTAATGCTGACAGCTTTTAACTTATATCTACAAAAAGAAAAATATGATACGACTGACAATAGATAAGAAAACGGTTGAAGTGGAACCGGGAACAACCATCCTGAAAGCAGCCCGAAAGGTGGGCGTGGAGATTCCAACGCTTTGCCATTTCGAACTGTGCGACATGGGCATCGAGAACAAGCCGGGTGGATGCCGCATCTGCGTGGTGGAGGTCGAGGGTCGCCGCAACCTGGCGCCCTCCTGCATGACAGAGGCACAGGAGGGAATGGTGATTAACACGCATAACATAAGGGTGCTCAACGCACGGACCACCGTGCTGAAGCTGATCATCTCCGATCACCCGTTCGACTGCCTGGTATGCGCCAAGTCGGGTGACTGCGAACTGCAGGATCTGGCCCGCCAGTTTGGCATCCGCACC
>JAAZLV010000151.1 GCA_012799155.1 Bacteroidales bacterium
GAAATGAATCCGTACTTACCGCCACGATAACCGTTGACGATATCCACAAGCTCTTTAAAGTCTGGATGATGTGTTGGGCGAAAGCGTTCGAAGAATGGCTTGCAGAAACCAGATGAGAACTGATCACTAAGTACGAACACGAGGATGAAGAAAAGGGTGACAAGCATAGCCTGCTTGCGGGGTGTCTTATAGAAAAAGAGAAATAGGATTGCCAGAAAGACCGGAATCCAGATAAAACGACCGCTCACAGTCCACATCCAGTCATCCAGGAAGGAGGAGTTGCTTCCGTTCAACAGAAAAAAGAGATCTCTTTCCAGGGGTATTAAATTCTCTATTGCCTCTTTCATTAAGTCAGCTATTATCCGATATGGGTCAGGCGGCAATTGTCATATTGTCAAATTACCTCCACATTTTTCTTCTCTGTCCAGCCAACACTGCCGTTGGCAATTTCTACTTCAAACCAGTTACCGTCACTATTTCTGATGTTCACCTTCGTCCCCTCATGCAGTTCAAAGAGGCGGTTGCTGTTCAGATCGGGAGAAGCGTTCACAGCAGCTGCACCCACCATTACAATGGCATCGTTGCGCTTGGCACGTTCTTTTTTCTGACTGAAAGAGAAGGAGGTGGTAACGATAATCAGCAGGAGAAACAGGATACCGCTGTAAAATGCAGTTTTCCTTGCCCAAAGAAGACGCAAGAAAAGGAAGAGGGCAATACAAGTGAGAAACAGCAGGTAGAAGATGATACTAATCACCGCCCAACGGTTTGAGCTGTAAAGGTCTCTCACCGACTTGAACCAATCTTGCAGGAAGAAGATGCCGACATGTTCAATACGATCTTCCGTCTTGTTTCTTGCAAAACGCAAGTTGTGACGAATGTCACCATTGCCGGGTTCAAGAAGGTAGGCTCGTTCATAATTTAGGATGGCTTTTGCCAACTGGTTGTCCCTGAAATAGGCGTTTCCGAGGTTGTAGTAAAGTGTTGCCGACTCACTGTTCTGGGCAAGTGCCTCTTTCACCAGCATCTCATACTGTTGAATGCTTTTCCGGAAATCGCCTGCCCTGTATGCCTCTGCTGCTGCCTCAACCACAGAAAGAGACTTCTGTTCCATTGCTGTCGCAACACTATCGAGCGGTTGCTGAGGTGCGTCAATGCTATCCTGGGCAGATATTCCAGTCAAGGGTAGGCACATCAACAAGAGGCTGAGGCCCATTAATTGAAATAGGTTAAGCCGTATCATTTTGATTTCTTTAATCTGTTTTCCATCTCTCCAATTGCATCCAGTGTATCCTGATAGAGTCTATCCATGGCTGCATCCCCTTCTGAAGGTGCGTAGCGTGCAAACTCACAACTGTCCAGAATCTTCAGGAAGCGGTCTGTAAGCTCCTCGGAAATTCCATAACTCTTTAGCTCGGTCTCCACATTGTCTCGCGAGAGGCGGGCCACCGGTATGGAGAGCTTGTCACTGAAATAACCCCAGAGAGCACGTAGCAATTCCTCATAGAAGTCTTCACGTTTCTGGCCCCTAAGATACTGCTCAGCTTTTTTCAGTCGCTTAAAAGCGATCTTGTTGGCTTTGCGGTTACGCATCAGCGCAACATTGGCATTCTCTCTCACCTGTTTGCGATAAATCAGGTATAGCGTGATTAGCATGATTAACGGGAGTAGCAACCATAACCAGTAGCCTATTGAACCGACAAAAAAACTGTCCCTCCGCTGATAATCGGGATCATCTGTAATCAGGAAGCGGATATCCTGTTCTACCTTCACATCCTGACGGTTCACGAAAGAGGTGGCAGGCGAAGTGTTGGGGTCTCCTTTTGCGATATTCAACTCATATCCAGGAGTGGTTAAGCTAGTATAACTGGCAGTCCGAGGATCAAAATAGGTGAATTCAACTGGTGGTATGTTGTATGTACCCTCATAGCGGGGAATGACCATATACTCAATCCGTCGCATCCCGGTGAGACCGTTCGTGGTTGCGTTTACAATGTTGTCCACCTTGGGGTCATACTGCTCAAAATTATCAGGGAACACTATCTCGGGGTTGCGTATCAGCTTCAGGTTACCCGTACCCGATATTTCAAGCTGCAGGGTGATCGCTTCATTTGCCCTGCTATCTGTTTTGCTGATAACAGGCTTCATGGTGAAGCTGCCCACAGCATTGGCAAAGTTGGTCGGTTTAGGCTCCGGCAGAGGCTTCACATCAATATCAAGCGGATTGGTTCTCATCTCTTTTTTCACATCCACCATCACCTCCTGTGGTCCGAAGAATGAGGAGACTTTCTTGCCGGAAGGAACCGAGAAGACCATCTCCAGGCTGCCGGAGGGTATGGTAATCTTTCCGGGACGCTGCGGGAAAAGAAGTGTCTTGCGCAAATCGGCAGTGTAGTAGTTTCTACCGTTGTATCGTTCCATCTGCAACTGCTTGTTCACCGGAAGATCAATTTCCTCCACCATGAATCCCTCGAACTCAGGAAACTGGATCTTTCCGAAATTGACTACGTTCAGCGTCGTGTACAACCTAAAGGTGACTGTGAACCCCTCCTGTTCATACAGATTGCTCTTGGAAACTATCGCCCTGATAAAGGCATCGCGTTCGGAAACTGTTGCACTTCCGCCAGCTCTATCCGGTTGGCGATTAGCTCCAGGCGAAGAGTCAGCCGCAGCTTCATCGGGCGGCAACACTTTTATTTGCAGGCTGTTGGACTGGTAGTTACTTCCATCCACAGTAATGGATGCTGCAGGGATGGTATAATTACCTGCTTTCGTAGGCATCAAGATGTAGGTATAGGTCACCGACATCTCTGAAGTGGTCTTACCGTTGATGGTTTGCTGGCTGTAACTTGTGGAGGTACTTGGGCCGAAAAGCAAGTCGAACCCGTTCAGTTCCGGTAAACGCAGGTCACGTCCCTCCTTGTTGAGGTGATAACTGAGCCTGAACTGTTCACCCTCCACCACGGATGCTGGGGCAGTTGCCTTGAAGGTTACCTGTGCTAAAGTCCTTGGGACGTTAGAGGTAAGCATTCCCAAAAGTAAGAATAGAGTGAACTGTATATATTTCTTCCGTTTCATCTGCATTGCAATGCTACCAGTTTCTGTTGTTTCGTCTGTTCTCCTCAACCTTTTGTTCTCTCTCCTGAGCCTTTATCTGCTGCACCTTTTCCTGTGTCTGCTGTTCATCCTGCTCGATGGCCTGGAGCAGCTGACGGGCATTGTCGCGTGACATTTGTTCCGGTTGATCGGGTTGTTCTGCCCGCTGATTCTGCTGATCCTGCTGATCCTGCTGATCCTGCTGCTGTTGATTATTATCCTGATTCTGGTCTTGTTGGTCCTGCTGGTCCTGCTGGTCCTGTTGATCCTGAATCATCTTTTGCACCACCGCCAGATTGTAACGGGTCTCATCATCTTGAGGATTGAGTCGGAGTGCCATCTTATAGGCTTCCATGGATTGTTGCAACTCTTTCTTCTGCAACAGTGAATTGCCAATATTGTGCCATCCCGCTGCTGCCTCTTCCGGGTTCTCCTGTTCCAAGCCTGCGAAATGCTGATACTGCTCTGCGGCTTTGTCCCACTCCTTCTGTCGGTAAAAGGTATTGCCCAGATTGAAGATGGCCTCCTTCGATTCCGGGTTCTCCTCTACCGCCTTCCCATATAAATCGGCAGCATCAGAGAACTTCTGCTGTTCATATTGTTTGTTCCCTTTTCGTATGTTCTTCCTGACCTCTTTCTGCGCGAATAGCGATAAGGGAAGAGAAACCGTTATCAGGATAAAAAAGGCTTTTATGATTACTGTTCGTCTCATCTGAATAACTTCACGTTTCTGAACAATCTGTTTTTCTTGTCATAAATGAGCACCTCCACCAGGAGTATTATCAGCAGTACCCACCCCAGCAAGGGGAATTGTTCGTCATATTCGGAGTAGGAAAGCGAAGCAGTGCGCGTCGTCTCCAACTCATCCAACTGTACCTCCAATGCTCGAATGGCACTGTTCGAATTATCGGCACGCACATACAGTCCTCCACCCAGGCGGGCAATCTCCATCGCCATCTCCTCGTTCAGGCGTGAAACCACTACGTTCCCTTCGCTGTCGGCAAGATAATTGCTGCCAGTGTCTCCACCAGGCAGAGGAGAGCCCTCGGGAGAACCCACACCCAACACATTGATCATCACCCCTGCCTCGGCAGCCTTGGCAGCCTGTTCCGCAGCGTTACCCTCGTGATCCTCCCCGTCGGTGATGATCACCATCGCTCGGCTCACCTCTTCATCTGCCGAGAAGGAGGTCATGCCCAGGCTGATTGCTTGCGCGATAGCAGTACCTTGCACCGGCACCAGTGAAGGATCGATTGTATTGAGAAATATCTTTGCCGACTGTGTATCGGAGGTGAGGGGCATCTGGACATATGCCTCACCTGCAAAGACGATCAGTGCCACCTTGTCGTTCTTGCGCACGTCGATGAGACGGGAGAGGATCTGGCGGGCCCGACTCAACCGGTTGGGTGAGAGGTCATTGGCAAGCATCGAGTTGGAAACATCAACAGCGATTACAAGCTCGATGCCCTCCTTTTCAACTGTCTCCACCTTGGTGCCGAATTGCGGGCGGGCAACCAGTAAGATACCGGCACAAAGGGCGGCGAAGATGAACCAGAATTTCAGGTATGAGCGTTTCAGCGAGAGCTCAGGCATCATCAATCTGAGCGTGTTGAGATTTCCCATCTTCTGGACATCTTTTCGCTTCCTGATGTTCAGATAGAGGTAAACAACCAGCAACAGAGGCATCGCAGCAAAGAGCCACAGAAATTCCGGATTTCCGAATCTAAACATTCTATTTACACTTCTCTTTTTTCATTCATACTCAATCTTTCCTGCTGCCGTCACTTCAATGGTCACGGTATGCTTCTCAACCAGGTACGTCTCAACAGCAGTTCCAGCAAAATCAATGCCAGGGCAGCCAGTGCCCATGGAAGAAACAGCTCCTGTCGTCTCGTCACATTCTGTACACTGATCAGATACTTCTCCATCTCGTCGATCTCATTGTAGACCTGACGCAGTCCTTCGGTATCCTGTGCACGGAAGTATTGGCCACCGGTCATGGCTGCAATCTCGGTGAGCGTTTCCTCATCGATGTCTACCGGCATGTTCTGCATACGGATGCCATAGGGTGTATTGACCGGTGTTGGGGCCATTCCCTTGGTACCGACACCCACCGTGTAGACCCTTATCCCGTAAGAGCGTGCCAGGTCGGCTGCCGTGAGCGGCGCAATCTGACCGCTGTTATTGGTGCCGTCGGTAAGCAGGATTACCACCTTCGACTGCGACTGGCTATCCTTCAGTCGGTTCACTGAGGTAGCCAGGCCGAGACCGATGGCTGTACCATCGTCTATCATGCCAAAGTTAATCTCGTTGAGCAAGTTCAGTAACACCTTGTGGTCAGTGGTGAGCGGACATTGCGTGAAACTTTCGCCCGCGAAGATCACCAGTCCGATGTTGTCGTTGCTGCGGTCGGTAATAAACTCAGCTGCCACCTTTCTGGCTGCCTGCAATCGGTCTGGCTGCAGATCCTGTGCCAACATGGAACCGGACACATCGAGTGCCATCACAATATCGATTCCCTGCGTCTCCGACTCTTCCCAACTGCTTACCGACTGGGGACGGGCAATGACCACGATCACCAGCGCTAGTGAGAGCAATCGAAGAATGAAGGGGAAGTGTCGCATGTAGACCCTGAAACCGGGTTTCATGCCATTGAAAGCATTCGCTGAAGCAAGCCTGAAGGAGGCCTGCGTCTTTGATAGACGCACCACGTACCAGACTGTCAGCGGTATGAGCAACAGCAGCAGATAGAGATATTTAGGATGCAAAAATTCCATGTCTGTTTACTCTTGTTCGTTTTCCGGATTTGCACTGCCAGCTTTTCTTCCATTCTGTTTCGGATCAGGCAGAAGTTCTTCTTCTTTTGTCTGATTCACGAAGAAATAGGCATTCACCATGCTCAGATCGTTCTCGTCAGGATAAGGCTTGTATTTGGCAAACTTCACCAGGTCGGCAGTGGTGAGGATCTGCTTCAGGTTGTCGTAGATGGAGTCGGTTTCAGCCACCTTGCGTATTGAATGCAGTATCTCGCCCGAAGTCATCTCCATGGCCTGTATCCCTTCCCTCTCCCAGATGTAGGACCTCAGGATATCTGTCAACCTGCTGTAAAACTCTTTCTCCCGTCCCTGCAACCATATTTTCTCTTGTTTGAGCTTGTCGAGCTCCCTCACGGCACGAACATGGGCAGGTAGCACCTCAGGGGGTGTGAAGAAATAGCCTTTTCTCTTTTTCCGCAGCACCAGGTAAATTGCCAGACCTATCAATCCCAGCAAGAGGATTACACCCACCAGAATCCATAATAGCCAGAGATAATCGGTCCAGACGAAAGGAGCTTTTCGTATTGCTTTTATATCATTGAGCTGCAACTGATTGAAATCAATGGAGTCAGTCTCACCCTTGTTGATTCGCTCCAGGTACACCAGCGTGGAGTCGGAGAGCTGAGGTGAGGTCACCTTCAGTCCGAACGAATTGGAGAGGATGGTATCCTTCCCGTCGAAGATGGGAATGTGGGGAACATGATAAAGCGTAGAGTCAAAAGAGGTGATCAGGTAGCGGAAATTGAGCGTCATCACGTTGTTCTCGATGGTGGTGTCAGGTGGCAACATGGCAATCACTTCGATTCCGGGAATGATCTCTTTCTCATATACCGGGAAATGGATGGTTTTCTCTTTGGGTGTGATCACTTTCAGATTGATCACCGCCTGCTCCCCGATCAGGATCTCGGAAGGCTGTACGGTGGCATGCACAGATGCACGCTGGGCTTGGAGCTCTCCTCCCAGCAGGAAGGAGAGCGACACCAGTATCACTTTGAACACCCATCCATTATGTCTCATCTTTCTATCCAAGTCTATCTTCTTTGTTGAAGTAATTGCAACAACGACTTCACATAATCACTCTCGGTAGAAACCGAGACACTGTCCACTCCGCTTTGGCGGGTGGCAGTCTTCATTTTTTCCTGCAGTTTGTTCCACCAGTTGCGGTATTGTGCTTGCACCCGTTTGGATGAACTGTCGATCCACTGTTCACTCCCTGTCTCAGGATCCCACACCTTCATCAGTCCCACCGGTTGGAGGGCAGTGCTTAGTTGATCATACACTTGAATGGCCATCAGGTCATGCTTGCGGCTGGCAATCTGCATCGCCTTCTGGTAGTCGTCCACATCGATGAAGTCGGAAATCAGAAAGGCTGTGCTTCGCTTCTTGATGGCATTGGTCATGTAGCGCAATGCCATGTTAAGGTCTGTACCGTTGCTCTCGGGTGTGAAACCCAGTATCTCACGAATGATGAAGAGGATATGTTTCCTCCCCTTCTGTGGTGGGATAAACTTCTCCACCTTATCGGTGAAGATGATCATGCCTATCTTGTCGTTGTTCTGGATCGCCGAAAAGGCAAGCGTGGCAGCTATCTCCGCCACCATGTCACGTTTTAACAGTGACCGGGAGCCGAAGCCGAGACTTTCCGACATGTCAATCATCAACATCACCGTCAGCTCCCGCTCCTCTTCAAAGATCTTGATGTAGGGCCGGTTGTAGCGTGCGGTCACGTTCCAGTCGATGTCGCGCATGTCGTCACCGTAACGGTACTCCCTCACCTCCGAAAAAGCCATACCACGTCCCTTGAAAGCAGAATGGTACTCACCGGCGAAGATGTTTCGCGAGAGACCCCTTGCTTTTATCTCGATGTGACGTACTTTCTTGATCAGGTCGGTTGCTTCCATATAGAATTGCAGTTTCTCCCCACGGGATGTTACAGCGTTGATTCAATCATCTCTATTCTGCATCCTGCCGATCAGGGCACCTCAACCTTGTTGAGTATCTCGCTGACAATCTCCTCGCTGGTCATATTGTTGGCTTCCGCTTCATAGGTGAGCCCGATGCGGTGGCGGAGCACGTCGTGACACACAGCCCGTATATCTTCGGGAATCACATAGCCACGGCGCTTGATAAAGGCAAAGGCGCGTGCAGCCAATGCCAGGTTGATTGAAGCACGGGGTGAGGCACCGAAGCCTATCATATCTTTGAGGTGTGCCATACCGTACTGATCGGGGAAACGTGTCGCGAAAACAATGTCGACTATATACTTGCTGATCTTCTCATCAATGTAAACCTCCCTTACAACCTTGCGTGCGTCCAGTATCTCCTGGGTAGTAATGACCGGCTTGTCGGTGATTACAGGCTCAAAGATGTTCTGCCGGATGATCTGTTTTTCTTCCTCACGTGATGGGTAACCAATCACCACTTTCAGCATGAAACGGTCTACCTGGGCCTCCGGTAGCGGGTAGGTTCCCTCCTGCTCAATAGGGTTCTGTGTAGCCATCACAAGAAAGGGATTGGGTAGTGAATAGGTCTCCTCCCCTATGGTTACCTGCCGCTCCTGCATTGCCTCCAGAAGGGCGCTCTGCACCTTGGCCGGAGCACGGTTGA
>JAAZLV010000152.1 GCA_012799155.1 Bacteroidales bacterium
AAAAGCCATCAAGGAAAACAAAACACGTAAGAAAGCCCGTGGAGCCAGTACCATCTCACAGCAAACAGCCAAGAACCTCTTTCTATGGCCGCAATCTTCCTGGTTTCGCAAGGGACTGGAGACCTGGTTCACTCTTCTGATGGAACTGATATGGCCCAAAGAGCGGATCCTGGAAGTTTACCTGAACATCATGGAGACCGGTAAGGGGCTCTATGGTGCCGAAGCTGTGGCACGTAACCATTTCAACAGCACAGCAGCAAAGCTCACTCCTCAACAGTCGGCACTGATAGCGGCTACACTCCCCAATCCGCTGGTATACAACTCACGCCAGCCGGGTCCCTACATTCAAAGAAGACAAGGACAGATACTCCGCCAGATGCATACCATTCATCTTGTTGAGGATGGTGATGCGAGGTAATCTACCTGTGCGCGAAATGATTTGCTGCAATCTGTTTGGCAATGAGCAAGAATTTCGTTATTTTTACGGTTCCATTCGGAATGATAATGAACGAAGCTGAAAAGAGGGTTGTAGGGGAGATGATCGCCATCTACTGCCGGGGAAGACATGGTTCCTCCGGTCAGTTATGTGGTGAGTGCGAGAAGTTGTACCGATATGCGGAACAAAGGCTCGAGCGTTGTCCATTTGGAGAGCAAAAACCCACCTGTGGCTCATGCACCGTGCACTGCTACAAGAGCGACATGCGGCAGCAGATTTGCGAGGTGATGCGAATGGCCGGTCCCCGTATGCTGCTGTTACACCCAATAGACGCTCTCCGCCATTTCTACAGGGAACATCAGAGAGACCGCAGATACACCCGGGGGGCGAAAATCCGAAAAAATGAGACAGGTGAAACAGCTTAGTTACGATAGCATCATGGCCGATGTGCTGGCAGAGCACAACGAGTTGATACCTGTCCTCAACCGCTTTGGTATCCGTCTCGGTGTGGGCAATCAGACATTGTTAACAATATGTGAGGCTCATGACCTGAACCCTGAATTCATCCTCACTGTCCTGAACGTTTACCTCGACGACGCCTACACGCCAGATAGTGCCTTACAAATGTTTGACACCGGTCTCATTGCTGATTACTTCCACTGCACGGTGGAAAACTATATCGATGTGCTGGTCCCCAATATCGAGAAGCACCTCAACGCCTTTATTGCCCTTAGCGGTAGTGAAAACCGCGAACTGAGCATGTTGCGTAGTCTCTTTATCCAATTCAGCGAAAGGATGACAGGGTACCTTCAACGGATGGCAAATGATGAAGATGATGACCTGCCGGATGATCTGTTGCATGACCTGAAAATCATCCTCATCAAACATCTCGCACAGGAGTACAACCAGAACCTCGCATATGCCACCATCTTTTCGGTACACTCACTGGAGAAGGATCTGGCTGCGCATAACAGGCTTCTTAACAGGGTACTACGACCCAAATTAAATGAACTTGATCATAACGGTATGAGTGAGTTGCGTCTGTCAATTGCCGAGGAACACAACCATTCCCGCAATGGAGTTACAGACCGCTCGCTCACCAACCGTGAGACTGAGATCC
>JAAZLV010000153.1 GCA_012799155.1 Bacteroidales bacterium
AAGCTTAAGGCAAGCGTACGTACTGCCATGAAACAGGGATCGGGACTGATACTGATACAGGATGTGGAACAAGACGAGGTGCGTCATTACAGCCGCAGCCTGATGTGTCCCACCACAGGATTGTCGTACAACGAACCGGCACCACACAATTTCTCTTTCAACTCTCCTCAGGGTGCCTGTCCCCGTTGCAAGGGTATTGGCTACGTGGACCAGATTGATATCGAAAAAATCATCCCGAATCCTGAGCTCTCAATTGCTGGCGGTGGCATCGTCCCCCTGGGCAAAGAGAAGAGCAACCTGCTCTTCTGGCAGATTGCAGCAATCTGTGAAAAATTTGATGTAACGTTGAAAACAGCGATAAAGGATATCCCACAGGAGGCAATTGAGGAGATCATGTATGGTACGGATGAGCGATTGAAGATCAAAAACGAGTCGCTGGGGAATTCAAACTACATGGTCACCTACGAGGGGGTGGCCCGATATATCGAGATGCAGCAGGAAGAGGATGCCTCAGCAACTGCACAAAAGTGGGCAGGACAGTTCATCACCACTTCTGCCTGTCCCGAGTGCAACGGACAACGACTTAACAAGGAGGCTCTTCACTTCCGCATCAATGGTAAGAATATTGCTGAACTGGCAGGGATGGACATCCGTGCGCTTCATGAGTGGATCGTACAATCTGATTCGGCGGTGACAGAGAAACAGCGCCTGATAGCAGAGGAGATCAAAAAAGAGATCCTCACCCGCCTGCAGTTTCTGCTCGATGTGGGACTTGGCTACCTCTCCCTTTCACGGGCATCCGCCTCACTCTCAGGAGGTGAGAGTCAACGCATACGGTTGGCCACCCAGATTGGGTCGCAGCTTGTGAACGTATTGTACATCCTCGACGAACCCAGTATAGGGTTGCACCAGCGCGACAACCACCGTCTCATCGACTCACTGCGCAAGCTGCGTGATGCCGGCAATTCGGTGGTGGTGGTGGAACATGACAAGGATATGATGCTCGCATCAGACTATATCGTCGACATGGGTCCCTTTGCGGGAGAGCATGGCGGTGATGTCGTATTTGAAGGTCATCCCGACGAGATGCTCAAACAGAACACCCTCACGTCCAACTACCTCAACGGCAAGCTGGAGGTGGGCCTGCCGGAGAAAAGACGTGCCGGCAACGGCAAGTGGCTGGTCATTGAAGGCGCTTCGGGCAACAACCTGAAAGAGGTAACTGCCTCCTTTCCCCTTGGTGTACTAATCTGTGTGACAGGTGTCTCCGGCAGCGGCAAGTCGACACTGATCAACGAGACACTGCAACCAATCCTCAGCCAAAAGTTCTACCGCTCGCTAAAAGACCCGCTCCCCTACCGGGAGGTGAAAGGTATCGAACACCTGGATAAGGTTGTAAGTGTGGATCAATCGCCCATAGGTCGCACTCCTCGCTCAAACCCTGCCACCTACACCGGTGTCTTCTCCGACATCCGCAACCTCTTCGCCGGCATGCCGGAAGCGAAGATCAGGGCCTACAAACCGGGACGCTTCTCTTTCAACGTGAAGGGAGGACGATGCGAACATTGCAGCGGCAATGGCTACAAGACAATCGAGATGAACTTTCTTCCAGATGTGATGGTACCCTGCGAGGTGTGTCACGGGAAGCGCTACAACCGGGAGACACTGGAGGTGCGATTCAAGGGTAAGTCGATCGCTGACGTGCTGGAAATGAGCATCAGCGAGGCGGTGGACTTTTTCGAAAACGTGCCGGCCATCCTACACAAGATACAGGTGCTGCAGGAGGTGGGACTGGGTTACATCAAGCTGGGACAATCATCCACGACCCTCTCGGGAGGTGAGAGCCAGCGGGTGAAACTGGCCACCGAGCTCGCCCGCACAGACACAGGCAACACCCTTTATGTGTTGGATGAGCCCACCACCGGCCTTCATTTCGAAGATATCCGTGTGCTGCTGGGGGTGCTCAACAAGCTGGTTGAGAAGGGTAACACGGTGATTGTCATTGAGCACAACCTCGACATCATCAAATGTGCCGACCACATCATCGATCTCGGGCCCGAAGGGGGTGAAAGGGGTGGAGTGATCCTGGCTTCAGGTACACCGGAAGAAATCGTCTGTAACCATGAAAGCTATACGGCACGTTACCTGCGCGAAGAGTTAAAGCAGGGGTGATGAACGTTAAAATGAACAAGACAATGAACATTCGAAACGACTTATTGTTTATTTTGCAGAGAAAGCATACAATTAAGAATAATTTTAAATTGAAAATATTATATGGCAAATATCACATTTAAAGGCAACCCCGTGCATACCATTGGCGACCTACCCCTCAAAGGCAATCAGGCTCCCGACTTCAAGCTGGTAAAAGGTGATCTCTCCGAGACAGGATTATCGGAGTACAAAGGCAAATATGTTGTTCTGAACATCTTCCCAAGTCTTGACACCGGTGTCTGCGCTGCTTCGGTAAGGCGCTTCAACAAGGAGGCAGCAGCAATGGACAACACGGTGGTGCTGGGGATATCTGCCGACTTACCGTTTGCCGCAGGACGATTCTGCAGCACGGAGGGAATAGAAAATGTGGTGACCCTCTCCAGTTTCCGTGACGAAAAGTTCGGAAAGGATTATGGTCTGCTGATGACAGACGGTCCGCTGAAAGGCCTTTTGGCACGCGCCGTGGTTGTAGTAGGCCCTGATGGAAAGGTGATCCATACGGAACTGGTTCCTGAGATTGCACAGGAGCCGGATTATCAATCTGCAATCAACTCGATAGTGTAGTTTGTTTCATGAAGATTGTGTTAACAAGGGAAGTCTACGAAGTGATTCGCGGACTTTCCGCTTTTTATGTCATGCCTTAAGAACAATCTCCTGTAACTGTTGTTAGAATGTAAATCCCAAAAAAGAAGATCATATGAAGAAAGTAATTGGAATTCTGTTAATTGTTGCAGCAATAGTACTGGGCTACCTGGGCATTACCGGAGTGAGCCAAAGTGAGAAGTCGGTTGACCTGTTGGGCCTTGAGATCACCGCACAGGACAGCAATGCAAAACAAACGGCTTATATTGAGTTGGTTCTCGGTGTGGTTGCACTGGTGGGTGGCGTATATCTGCTGGGACAGGATAAAAAAAGATGAGATCCAAATCAACGATCTCCCCAAAATATTAGATACACTCTTAGAGGGTGTATCTTTTTTACTTAAACGGGTTTTCTCTCTTTCAACCTAACGTTCTTTTTTTTACATTTGTACATTCATTCACACATCATGCTTTCACCTGTGCCAAACATCACAGAAAAGAAGGAAAAGACAGCAGAAACAGGTTGAAACGAGAAAACTATGGCTAAACGAAAGAGGAAGAAATCAACTGTATCGAGAAAAAAAGGTGTCAATCGCTTTGCATTTCTCAAGAATGAACGGGTTCATTTTCTCACGGGAGTAGTAATTGCATTCATCGGCATCTTTCTCCTGCTGGCAATCATCTCCTTTTTTTTCACCGGGGCTGCCGATCAGAGCAAGGTACTGAACCGCTCCTTCTTTGAACTGGCTCGCTCGGGCAACTCAGGAGTAGACAATTGGACCGGTGCGGGAGGTGCATTCCTGGCGGAAATGCTTGTCAACGAATGGTTTGGAATCTTCTCCGTAATGATCCCCCTGTTTATGATTTACATTGGATTGCGCATCATGAAGGTTTCCAATCTCACCTTCATAAAAGCACTCCTCATCACTTCTTTTGGGCTTATAAGCGGCTCTATTGCAAGCGCCTTCATCCTTGGAAAGCTCTTTCCTGACAGCCATGTCAACTGGGGTGGTGCACATGGAACCCAGATTGAGCTGCTACTTGAAAGCAGCATTGGCTGGCCCGGCGTCCTTTTGTTGATCATACTCTTTATCGTCTCACTGATAGTGATTTTGCGCAAGAGTTCCATCCAAACCATCCAGCAGGGTCTAATCAACAGCAAACCCTCAGTGTTCCGGCGGGTAGAGGATGAAGAATTGCCCTTTGAGGACGATTCCGAAGAGCCATATATCGAACAGCAACCGGGTCTCTTGAGCCGCCTTTTCAGTCGCATTAAAGCAAAGATGGCTGCACATGATGAGGAAAAAGAAAACGGCAGCGCTGACTTGAGTTCACCCGAGAGCGATGAGGATCCCTCCGTGATACTCACCTTCGACGAGGCGAAGAGCAGGAATTCCATTTCAAATATAGAGGAAAGAATAGATAATGGTTTCCAGGTAATCGTTCCCAAAGACGATGCACCACATCCAACCGTGACAAGCGATGTAAAGCAAGAAGAAGAACAGGATCAGGAACTGCATCCCGGATTACAGGAGGATTATGACCCGCGCAAAGATCTCTCCTCATTTCGTTTTCCCACAATGAACCTGTTGAAGGTTTACAACACCTCCGACAGGGCTGTCGACATGAAAGAGCAGAACGACAACAAGGAGAAAA
>JAAZLV010000021.1 GCA_012799155.1 Bacteroidales bacterium
CCCCTGAGGGTCACCTCCTCACCAAAGCGATAGCTTCCCTCCACGGGATCGAATGTCACTTCGAAGGTAGGACGCTTGTACTCCTCCACCCTGAAAGAAACAGTACCCGATTCGGTGCGGAGAGAGAAGAATCCGGGAAGAACTCCCTGCGGCAACACAAACGCACCGGTCGTTGAGCCAAACTCGTTGGTCACACCCTCCTGTGAAGCGATCTTCTCACCATTGGCATCGTGAAGCGAAACAATTGTCTTGCTGCCAGTGGCTAGTGATCTTTTCGAATCAGCCTGGTGGGTCAACACTGCCTTGTAATGAACCGTCTGTCCGGGTCGGTAGAGCGACCGGTCGGTGAAGAGGTCGGTCTGTCCACGTGGTTCGTCATCGATTGCGGAGGTGAAATAGCGGTAGTTGTTCAGTCGTGTCAGCAGCGACCCGTTATCAGTCCCCCTGACGGCATGATAGAAGATGTTGTTTCCGTTATCCCCGATCCGGTAAACAGCCAATCCTTCCCAGTTGGTGGCAACCCTCGCTGTTTCCGTGAAGCGGGAGTTGCGCCAGTTGCCGGTTTGCTTGTAGAGTACAATCTCTGCATTGGCCACCGGTTTACCGGTCACCCGATCCACCACGAAGAAGTGATGGAGATTTTCACCTGCCACGCGGCTGAAAACCGCCAGATTGGAGAGGGTAAAAAAGTAGGCAGGCTGTTCACTGTCGTTCGTCTCCGGCTGTGAGTCGAACGTGAGCATGTAGCTGCCCGGCTCCGTCAGTGTCAGTTCCATTGCGGTCTCACCCTGCTGATAGGGAGGGGTGTCCGGCAGGTTCACCGGGATCTCCTTTACAAAGGATCTCCTGTTTTGAAGGGTTTGACGCACCCCTGACTGGTGCATCTGCACATCGACGGGAGAGTCGATGCGATAGAGCCTGGCGGTGAGTGAACGCAGATTTTGGAATGTGACCGTTATCTTCTTCACCCCATCAGTGGGAAAAGTATTGTTGCCGGAGAGAGAGAATTGAGGGGTTGTAAGGTTTCTCAACCTATTTTCCAGCAGGGCGATTCTCTCATAGTCGGGATAATCTTCAATGGCCTTTTGCAGGAAGAGATAGAGTTCTTTGGTTCTTTCATCACGAAGGGAATCACGCTCCGCGGGTAAATTATAAATCTCCTCCTGACGCACTGCTGCAATCCGGTCGATGATCTCCACACTGAAGGGGTCACCCTGCCACTTATCAAGCATAGCTTCCAGCGAGGGGAGGGCATGCGAGCGGTATGCCTGTTGGAACCCTGCAAGCGATTCCAGCTTATCCAACTCCTCCAGGAGCAGCGACTGGTGAAGTCCCCTCTCCATCAGGGAGGCCATCAGCTTGCGCCTGGTTTCATGGACCATCAGGTTATATTCCCCCTCTTTGGGATCGATGGGGAGACGGATGTACGCATCGGCAGGTGCAAAGAGAGATGCAGGTGTAAGCTCCCTGCGCGCGAGTTTGCGACTCAAATCCTCGTCGCTCTCCAGCTGCTGGTACTGCTCTATCGCCCTTAATGCAAGAAAGTCATACATCGTGGGATAAAACTGCCGGGAGTCCTTCCCCTCATCCACCACCGCGGAGTAGGTGGAGACGATGGCCGCTTCGAGCTGTTTGCGGTCGGCCAGTGATGCCTCCATATGTTCCACCACCTTGTCGAAAAAGATGTTGCGGGTCCACTCCTTCATATCGGAAGGGATGTAGCCTCGCAGCTCCGTACGCTGCCTAATCTGCCACTGATCGTTCTGGTAATACTGCATGTAAAGCTCACCCAGCATGGAGTGCAACACGGCCTTCTCCACCGCATCACTGCTCTTCTCCAGCATCCCCTGCAGCCGGCTGAAAACGAGGGTGTCGTTTTCGGCATCACGTGCCAGGTCGTATTTCCCGAGGTGGATCAATGCCTTGATCACCTGGGGACTGTTTTGTTCGTCTACCGCCAGGTGAAGAATCGCGTTCACCTCCTCCGCGGCCGACTGTGGCAGTGATTTTTTCTCCAGGGAAGCCACCTTCTCCCATTGACGGGCATACTCGTTTTCGTGCATCGTTTTGATTTGTTGCGCTGACATCCCGCAAACAGTGAGCAGGAGCATGATTAGCAGGGATAAGGATCTCATATCATTCTACGGTTAGCGTAAATAAAGCCTAAGCAACAGGCCTACCTTCTTTATTGAAACAAGCAAACTGTTCTTTTGTTTTGATGCATTGCGACAGGAAAGGTTGCGCCGCAACCCTCTTTTTAACCCTCCTTAACGCAGGGTTCGGCACCCTCCTGGGGTTTCATCACCACACCAATTCGCTTTTTGCCGTTGATCTTGATGCAGATCGGATTGTCGAAACAGACATGCCGTACAAATGCTGTTTCCTGTACCGTGGGGATGCTTTTGAGCCATGCCTCATCGAAGAAACCATCATTCTCCAGGAATGGGTTCACCGTGAAGTAACCCACCCCGAAGGAGGTGAGGTTCTGGAAGAAGTGGGTGCCCTGGCTCGGCTCTATGCGGTAGTTCTCCAGCCCCTTCTCCACGATCACCCTCGCCTGTGAGATGTGGGGCCATTTCACCGGGATTCCCAGCCAGGGGTCG
>JAAZLV010000154.1 GCA_012799155.1 Bacteroidales bacterium
GACCCCAATGAAGTGTGGATGATGGAGATGATTGGAAAGGGAGCAGGTAACAAGGGAGCGGTATGGGTTGCCATACGGATTCCCGACGACTGCGTATCGGCACATGCCAATCAGGCACGCATCCAGCAGTTCCCGCTTAACGATCCGGAGAACTGTATCTACTCACCCGATGTGATCACTTTTGCCCGTGAAAAAGGATACTTCACAGGTGATGATGCCGACTTCAGCTTTGCCAAGGCTTACGCACCTGTCGATTTCGGAGCACTCCGCTTCTGCGAGGCCCGTGTCTGGTCCTTCTTTAACAAGGTCAACAGTGAGATGGCACAGTTTATAACTTATGCACAAGGCAAGAGTACTGATCCCATGCCACTATACATCAAGCCTGACAGGAAGCTTAGCGCACAGGATATACAAGAGATGATGCGTGACCATTACGAGGGTACCGAACTGGACTGGCGATTCGATGTGGGTGCCGGTCCCTTCAACTCGCCCTATCGCTGGTCCCCTCTCACCTTCGAGGTGGATTCCGTGGAATATTGCAACGAAAGACCCATCGCTACACAGCAAACCGGTTTCTCTTTTGTGGCACAGATGCGTTCATGGCTGCCCGACCCGGTTGGAGGCATCCTATGGTTCGGCATTGATGATGCGGCCCAAACGGTTTACTATCCCATATACAGCAGCCATACAGAGGTACCCCATGAGATGGCACCCGGCAATGGTGACCTGCTCAATTTCTCCTGGACATCAGCCTTCTGGATCCACAACTGGGTTTCCAATATGGTCTACAACCGTTACAGTGACATGAGTGTGGATATGAAAAAGGTGCAATCCACACTGGAAACGCAATTCAGATCCTCCCAACCTGACGTGGAAAAGCAGGCGCTGGCTCTTTATGATAAGTCACAGCCTGAAGCAATTCATTACCTGACTCAATACTCAAACAACCTGGTGAAAGAAGGTGTGGCAGAATGGAAGAAATTGGGAGAGTACCTCATGGTGAAATACATTGACGGTGTGATCAAAAAAGAGGAAAATGGACAGTTCCAGCGCAATGAACATGGTCTACCCGCATTCCCCACCCGTCCGGGATACTCTAACGAATATTACAGGAAAATTGTCGACCAGACAGGCGACAAATACAAAGTACAACCGATTGAAAATTAAAACAACTGATAGCATTTAGCTTATCATAAAAACATAGACACATAACACACAACGAATATGGATGAAGTAACATTACTTGCACAGGTTACCCACAAGGCAATGTCGTGGTTGAATGGAAACTATGATGTGGAAACGAAAGCTGAGGTTCAACGTCTACTTGACAACGAAGACAAGAAACCATTGATCGATGCCTTCTATAAGGATCTGGAATTTGGTACCGGAGGGCTGCGTGGCATCATGGGTGCTGGCAGCAACCGCATGAACAAGTACACTGTCGGTTCGGCAACGCAGGGTCTTTCCAATTATCTCCTGAAAGAGTTCGACAGCCTTGACGAGATCAAGGTCGTGATTGGTCACGACTGCCGCAACAACAGTCGCCATTTTGCAGAAATCGCCGCCGGCATCTTCAGTGCCAACGGCATCAGGGTCTATCTCTTCGAGGATCTGCGTCCAACACCGGAAGTCTCCTATGCCATCCGCAAGCTGGGATGTCAGAGCGGAATCATGATCACTGCTTCACACAATCCGAAGGAGTATAATGGCTACAAGGCTTACTGGAACGATGGGGCCCAGGTTCTGGGACCCCACGACAAGAACATCATCGCTGAGGTGAACCGAATCTCCTCCGTCGACGAGATCCATTTCGAAGGAAACAGCGACCTGATTGAAATCATTGGGAAGGATATGGACAAAGCATTCATTGAAGAGGTAAAGAGACTTGTGCTCTCACCCGAAGCCATTGCCCGCCACCACGATATCAAGATGGTCTATACCCCCATCCACGGTGCCAGCAGCACCTTGGTGCCTGATGCGATGAAAGCGGTTGGATTCACCAACATCATCCGAGTTCCTGAGCAGGATGTGATCAGCGGCGACTTCCCCACAGTAATCTCTCCCAATCCGGAGGAACCGGCGGCTCTCGATCTGGCCATCAAGAAAGCAATTGAAACAGGAGCGGAATTGGTGATGGCAACCGACCCTGACGGAGACCGAATCGGTACTGCCATTCGTGACAACAACGGCAACTTCATACTTGTGAACGGCAACCAGACAATGCTGATCTACCTCTACTATATCATGACTCGCCGGAAAGAGCTGGGACTTCTCACAGGTAAAGAGTTCGTGGTGAAGACCATCGTCACAACTGAGCTTGTGAAGGATATCGCCGAAAAGAAGGGTATAGAAATATTCGATTGTTATACAGGCTTCAAGTGGATCGCCGATATCATCCGCAAGAATGAGGGTATGAAGAAATACATCGGTGGTGGTGAAGAGAGCTATGGTTTCCTGGCAGGTGACTTTGTCCGTGACAAGGACTCTGTGTCGGCCTGCACACTCTTCGCTGAGATTGCTGCATGGGCAAAGGACAAAGGCAAGAGCATGTACCAGTTGTTGGAAGATATCTATCTCGAGTATGGTTACTCGAAAGAGGTAGGTGTATCCCTTGTTCGCAAGGGAAAAGAGGGTGCCGATGAAATTGAAGCGATGATGAAGAATTTCCGCATCAACCCCATGGAAACATTGGGTGGGTCACCGGTCACACTGATAAAGGATTTCGCCCGACTGGAAGCAATTGATTTCATTCGCAACGAACAGGTAGCCCTGGAGATGCCCACTACTTCCAACGTGTTGCAGTACTTCACCGAAGAGGGTACCAAGTTGTCGATTCGACCCTCCGGTACAGAACCAAAGATCAAGTTTTATATCGAAGTGAAGGAATCTGCAAAAACACGTGAGGAACTGACACACGCAGAAGCCAAAGCTGAAACCAAGATCAATGCTATCAGGCAAGAACTGGGTATATAAGCAATCATGTTTGTAAGTTTGTGGTTCATGGTTATAGGTCGTAGTGAAATGCTAATAAATATTTCAACTTCGAACCAAAAACAATAAACTCATAGTTAAGGGCAGATATCATTCAACTTAAAAATTAAAAAAATGAGACGAAAACTGACTATAGCACTCGTGGCACATGATCACCGGAAAGCCGATATGGTGGAATGGGTGATCTTTAATTCCGACTTCCTGGCAGAGCATCATCTGGTCTGTACCGGCACCACCGGCAGCCTGGTAAGGGATGCCCTTAAAAACGAAGGAGTCCATCCTGACTTTACAATCATGAACTCCGGTCCCATGGGGGGAGATGCCGAGATTGCCGC
>JAAZLV010000155.1 GCA_012799155.1 Bacteroidales bacterium
AGAAAAGAACAACCGCCGTGATTTTATAAAGAAGGCCGCACTTGCAGGTGCCTCCATCGCCGCCACCTCCACAATGGCAGCTTGTGCAGGGAACAACCAGCAAGGTGCCAACACGAACTTACCGGATTCAGTGCGGAAAAATGAGTCGCTGAAGAGCACGCTGATCGTACCCCGGAACAACGGGTTGCAGATCACTGGTGCATTCCTCGATGAGATCTCCCATGACATACCCCACCAGAACTGGGGCGAAGCGGAATGGGACCTCGATTTCCAGTACATGAAGGCAATCGGTATCGATACTGTTATCATGATCCGTTCTGGATACAGGAAATTCATCACCTACCCCTCAAAATACCTCTTGGAGAAGGGATGCTACATGCCCTCAGTTGACCTGCTCGACCTTTTCCTGCGCCTGGCCGAGAAGCATGGCATGAAGTTCTACTTCGGCCTCTACGACTCGGGGCACTACTGGACCACGGGAGACATGAGCCACGAGATCGAGGACAACCGCTACGTGATCGACGAGGTTTGGAAAAACTACGGGGAGAAGTACAAGAGCTTCGGGGGCTGGTATGTCAGCGGAGAGATCAGCCGTGCCACCAAGGGGGCAATCGGAGCCTTTCACACCATGGGCAAGCAGTGCAAGGAGGTATCGGGCGGATTGCCCACCTTCATCTCCCCCTGGATAGACGGCAAGAAGGCGGTCGCGGCCAGCGGATCATCCCTCTCGAAAGAGGAGGCGGTATCGGTGCAGCAACACGAGAAGGAGTGGGACGAGATCTTTGCCGGCATCCACGAGGTGGTAGATGCCGTCGCCTTTCAGGACGGGCACATCGACTACAACGAGCTGGATGCCTTCTTTGAGGTGAATAAGAAGCTGGCAGACCGCTACGGCATGGAGTGCTGGACCAATGCCGAAACATTCGACCGGGACATGCCCATCAAGTTCCTCCCCATCAAGTTCGACAAGTTGCGCCTTAAGCTGGAGGCTGCCAAACGGGCCAACTACGTGAAGGCCATCACCTTCGAGTTCTCCCACTTCATGAGCCCCCAGTCGGCCTACATTCAGGCAGGTCACCTCTACAACCGCTACAGGGAGTATTTCAATCTTTAATCTACATGGAATCATGCAGAAAACAAACAACATCAAATATGTCTCTTTCCTGTCGGTAGTTGCCGCACTGGGAGGCTTTCTTTTCGGTTATGACACTGCCGTGATCTCGGGCACCGTCTCACAGGTGTCGGCACAATTCCAGCTTACCACACTGCAAAGTGGATGGTACGTCGGATGCGCCTTGGTGGGCTCCATATCGGGAGTAATCTTTGCCGGTGCGTTGAGCGACCGTTTCGGAAGAAAAAGAACCATGATCCTCTCAGCCGTGCTTTTCACGATTTCAGCCTTCGGATGCGCCATCTCGGCGAACATGGATCAGCTGGTGGTCTACCGCATCATCGGGGGTATCGGCATCGGCATCGTTTCCATCGTCTGCCCGCTCTATATCTCGGAGGTGTCGCCCGCCTCACACCGGGGACGGATGGTCTCCCTCTACCAGCTGGCGGTCACCGTCGGCTTCCTGGGTGCCTATCTCATGAACTACTACCTGCTGAAGCAGTCGGCAAGTTTCAGTTCATCCATCCCCCTGCTTGCCCTGATCTTCGGAACGGAGATCTGGAGAGGCATGCTGGGCGCGGAGACGCTCCCGGCACTGCTGTTTTTCGCTACAATCTTCTTCATCCCCGAAAGCCCGCGATGGCTTATCGTCAAAAGGAGGGAGGAACATGCTGCCCTCATCTTCTCGAAGATCTACGGCGACGGCACAGTGGTGGAGAGCCAGATTAACGATACCCGGACAATGCTCGATTCCGAAGGAAAATCTAACCGCAAGCTGCTCTTCTCACCCGGTATCTTCCGGGCCGTGCTCATCGGCTCCGCCATCGCCATCCTGGGACAATTCATGGGGGTAAACGCGGTCCTCTACTACGGACCCTCCATCTTCGAAACGAGCGGTCTCTCAAGCGGCGATTCGCTCTTCTACCAGTCCCTGATCGGGTTGGTGAACATGGGCACCACGGTGCTGGCATTGCTCATCATCGACAGGGTGGGACGCAAGAAGCTGGTATATACCGGCGTGAGCGGCATGATCCTGTCGCTCGTCATGATCGGGCTCTACTTCCTCATGGGTGAGGCCTGGGGAATGAGCAGCCTCTTCCTGCTGGGCTGCTTCCTGGCCTACATCTTCTTCACAGCCGGCTCCATCAGCGCCGTCATCTTCGTCTTCCTCTCCGAGATGTACCCCACGAAGATTCGGGGACTGGCCATGTCCATCGCGGGGCTCTCCCTCTGGATTGGCACCTTTTTGATCGGGCAGCTCACTCCCTGGCTGCTGGAAAACGCAACCCCCGCGGGAACCTTCTTCCTGTTTGCCTTCATGTGCATACCCTACATGCTGATTGTATGGAAGATGATGCCCGAGACTGCCGGTAAGTCTTTGGAAGAAATTGAACGTTTCTGGTTGAAGAAAAAGTAATAAAATAATGCAAAACAAAACGATACGACTATTGCTGTTGCTGACACTGTTTCTGTCAGCAGTAAATGGCCATGCACAAGAATTGATTCCACCCACACACCCGGCCATAAGCTACCAGGGACGTGTGGACAGTAGCAACCCGGATGTGGTGCGTTTCGACTGGCCCGGAGTATCCATCGGCTGCCGCTTCACGGGTGAACGGATCGGACTGAGGATGGAGGGTGGAGAGAGAAACCATTTCAACCTCTTTATCGACGGTGAACTGGTATCAGTCTTCAGCGCCCCTCGTGACACAACGCTCTTTTTCCAGCCTTCAACACCCGGCAAGAGCCATGAATTACTCTTGACCAAGCGCACCGAAGCTGACATGGGCATGACTCTATTCATGGGATTCATCCCAGCAGAGAAGGGTGAGATCCTGCCATCTCTCCGGCAATCGGAAAGAAAAATTGAGTTTATCGGCAACTCCATCACCTGCGGTTACGGTACCGAAGGCAGCAACAGGGATGAACGCTTCCGTCCCGAGACCGAAAACAATTACAAGAGCTATGCTGCCATACTGGCTAGGGCATTCAACGCTGAAGCCCATTACATCGCCCACTCCGGAAAGGGGATGGTGCGGAACTACGGCGATGAAAAACCTGTATCTGACCCACAGGAGACGATGCTTGGCCGCTACGATTATACACTCGATAATGATCCTTCTTTACAGTGGGACTTCAGTCGCTGGAAGGCAGACTGTGTGGTGATCAACCTGGGGACAAACGATTTCTCTACAATGCCTCACCCGAACAGGGATTCATTCTTGAATGCTTATAAGCAAATTATATCAAAAGTAAGGAGTTCATATGGCGATGTTCCAATCTTTTGCGTGGTGGGACCAATGATCAACGAGCCCTGTTTCACTTATGTCAAGGAGCTGACTAGCTACTACAGGAATGAAGCGAACGATGGACAGGTCTATTTTGCAGGACTTCCCGATAACCTACTCAATGACCGAGGCGACCTTGGTTCCGACTGGCATCCCTCTTACATTGGTCAGCTGAAGATTGCTTCTCAGCTACTGGTTCCCATCGCCACGAAAATGGAATGGCACTTCCATACCGACGAGATATTTCCGTGACAGAATTAATCAAAATCGCATGATAGAGAAGAGATACCGTTTTGAAGCACTCGACGCTTTGCGCGGTCTGGCCATTCTGATGATGGTCTTCTCCGCCAACATCCCCTTCGAGGGTGCATTACCTGGGTGGATGTATCATGCACAAGTGCCGCCACCGCTTCATCAGTTCCAACCTGATCTACCAGGCATCACGTGGGTCGACCTTGTTTTTCCCTTTTTCCTCTTCTGCATGGGGGCTGCAATCCCCTTCTCATTTGGAGGGAAGATTGAGAAAGGCTATCGTGGTCGACTGATGGGACGTGATCTCCTTATCCGATTCGGTGGCCTGGCACTGTTTGCCATCGTCTCACAGCATGCACGCCCCTGGGTGATGAACGTGGATGAAGGTGCACAATGGCCCCTTGCTCTTCTGGCAATGATTGGCATGGTGCTGCTGTTCGCATCGCCCTCATCTGGCTGGTGGAGCCGTCACCGACAACTGATGAGGATTATCGGCCTGCTCATCCTCATTGCGCTTTTTGGTGCGTTGCATTACTTCGACAGAGTCACCTTCCGCCTGCAGCGTTTCGACATCATTATCATGGTACTCGCCAACAACGCACTGGCAGGAGCCCTCCTCTACCTGTTGCACCGCAAATACAAGCAGACTCTCTGGATATCGTTCGCGTTGCTGTGCGCCTTCTTCCTTTCAGGCCGG
>JAAZLV010000156.1 GCA_012799155.1 Bacteroidales bacterium
GAGCCTCACCATGAAGAGGCCACCCAGCAGGAGCAGGAAGCTGTTGGCCGTTGTGAGCAGGGTGACTGACAGGATAAGACCGATGAAGATGATCAGACTGTACCGGCGCAGTGGCATCAGGTCGATGTAACGCCCGAAGATGGGCAGGGTGAGGGCGGAGGTGACAGAGATCAGCCCGTACATGCTACCGAATTCGCTATTGGTGATTCCGATCTCTGCGATCCAGAAGGGTACCAGCAGGGAGACGAAGAAGGTCTGCCCGAAGGAGGAGAAAAAATTAAAGAAGAACCCGTAGGACATCAGCAACGGGTGATGTTTCAACAGTTTTACCCACTCTTTCATCTTATATTGTTCTATTTGTAGTGTGCGTTGATTGAATAACCTATCTGTCAGTCATTGTATTGGGGAGTGTGAGTCGCTCCCCAATGTGAATGATAACCTAATAACAGCTGCAAAGATATGAAATAAAAGAAAAATAACTGTTCGTATATTTGCGAATTGATTATCCGTTCGTATATTTGCGAACTGAAACGATTCAGACAATTGAAACAACTTCAATCGATATGTCAAAACAACCTTTTACTGAAGAACAAATGTATCTGGCCCGCATAGCCAAGGCTTTGGGTCACCCGGTGCGCATCGCCATTCTACAGATGCTGGCAGGGCAGAGCTGCTGTTACCATGGCGATATGTCGGAGGTGATACCGGTGGCCAAGAGCACCCTCTCGCAACACCTCAATGAGTTGAAAGAGACGGGACTGATACAGGGAGAGTTTACCCCCCCTACCATCAAGTACTGTATCAACCAGGAGAACTGGGCGGCGGCGAGGAAGCTGTTGGGCGGGTTTATTGACCATATAGCCAGGGTAGAGAGCTATTGTTAAACAACCAACAAGTATCAAACCGATGAAACAAATTCAATTTCTGATTTTATCTGCCTTTCTGTTGACTTCTTGTGAATGCGGGAGCAACAAGCAGGCGGAAACTGGTTCGGTATCGCTTACTCGGGACCGGCCATCAACATTCTCTCCAACATCCTCTCCAACATCCTCACCTGGAACATACTCGGTGGGAGAAGGGCATCGCACGGATGATTGGAGCCAACCTATTCTCCGTGGTCATCGGGCTGAGTATAGCCTTTATCTACCGTAAGGAGGTAAAGGCAAAGCAAGAGGAATAGATGAACTTTGAGGCACAACCCGCCAAAAGGCCTATTTCGCAGACAATGTTCCACTTCTTCACGTTGGTGCTTATCATGGCTTCCATCACCGGGTTGGTCTATGGCACCTTCTTTTAAATATAATGTGGGCAACATGAATCAGTTGCAAATGATAACATTTTAAAAACCAATAATTACAGAGCAAGATGAAGATACTGATTTTATGCACCGGCAACAGCTGCCGCAGCCAGATGGCACATGGTTTTCTGCAGCATTTTGATGAAAAGTTGACAGTACGTTCGGCAGGAACCGAACCTGCCAGGCAGGTGAATCAAACTGCCGTGAAAGTAATGAAAGAGGCAGGGATTGATATAAGTCATCATACGCCCAAAATGGTAGACCAGTACATCAACGATGAATGGGACTATGTAATTACGGTATGTGACCATGCCAACGAGACATGTCCAATATTTATGGGTAAGGTGAAACACAGGTTACACATGGGTTTTGAGGATCCATCCCATGCAAAAGGGTCAGAAGAATTTATTCTAAGTGAATTTTACAGGATTCGCGATCAGATTAAGAATGATTTTCATCTGCTGTATGTTGAACAATTAAAACCTCTGCTATGAAATCTGATAAAGAGAATATTAAAGAGTCTGTAAAAGGCGATATTGAAGAGATGCCTTTTCCCGATAGTACTTTTGATGTAATCGTCTCCAATTGTGTGTTGAACCTTGTCCCCAACAAAAACAAAGCCTTTGCCGAAATGAAGAGGGTTTTAAAACCTTCAGGACATTTCTGTGTTTCTGACGTAGTGCTCAAAGGCAATTTACCGGAAGAGTTGATGAATGAAGCTGAGATGTATACAAGTTGTGTTTCAGGTGGATTGATATAAGTGAATATCTCAATATTATTGAATTGCAGGGACATACTAATATCACTGGTCACAAGCAAAAAGAAATCATGATCCCTGATAAGTTAATTGGTGAGTATCTATCTGTTACATAGAGAATCCGATTTAAAGAGAGTGATACCGGTATTTATAGCATAACGGTATCTGGTTATAAAAATTAATTGATAAAAACAATATGAACAAGAATCAAGGTATCAGCTTTTTTGAACGAACGCTCACACTTTGGGTGGTGGTCTGTATTGTGGCAGGCATCCTGATCGGTCAATATATCCCATCCGTTCCGGCAATGTTGCATCGGTTCGAATACGCCAATGTCTCCATTCCGGTGGCCATCCTGATCTGGCTCATGATCTTCCCCATGATGCTGAAGGTGGACTTCAACAGCGTGAAGGACGTGGGTCGCAAACCGAAAGGGATCCTCATCACCGGTGTGACCAATTGGCTGATCAAACCCTTTACTATGTTCGCCATCGCCTGGTTTTTCTTTTTCGTGCTGTTCAAGTCGCTCATTCCCGCCGAGCTGGCCGATCAGTACCTTGCAGGTGCAGTGTTGTTGGGTGCTGCACCCTGTACCGCCATGGTGTTTGTATGGAGTCATCTCACAAAGGGGGATGCTGCCTACACCCTGGTACAGGTGGCGCTGAACGATCTGGTTATCCTGGTGGCTTTTGTTCCAATCGTGGGACTGCTGCTGGGCATTGGCGGCATCGCCATCCCCTGGGATACGCTCTTCCTATCTGTGGTACTCTTCGTGGTAGTGCCTCTGCTGGCCGGCATGCTCACACGCATCTACGTAGTAAAAAGGCGGGGGATCGACTACTTCAACAATGTCTTTATCCAAAAATTCAACAACATCACCGTGGGGGGATTGCTGCTCACGTTGATCATCCTCTTCTCTTTCCAGGGCGACACCATTCTGCAAAATCCGCTCCATATCCTGCTAATTGCCATCCCACTGATCATACAAACGGTGCTGATATTTTTCATTGCCTACGGATGGGCCAAGGTGTGGAAGCTACCACACGACGTGGCCGCTCCTGCCGGTATGATCGGTGCCAGTAATTTCTTCGAATTGGCGGTGGCAGTAGCCATCTCGCTCTTCGGACTGGAGTCGGGTGCCGCGCTAGCCACCACTGTGGGTGTTTTGGTGGAGGTGCCGGTGATGCTGATGCTGGTGCGAATTGCCAACAACACTCGACGGTGGTTTCCACAACCGGCAGTGTGAACTGGATCATGTTTTTGTTTGTTGAATGAGAAACACAAAAACAGTTGACAATGATGAGTAAAAAGAATGAACTGCTGCGTGCACTTAC
>JAAZLV010000157.1 GCA_012799155.1 Bacteroidales bacterium
AACTCTTCGCCCTTACTGTTGGCGGCGACGAATTGCTCGCGGTGAATGCCTGGCAGCGAGTCAAAGGCGCCGGCGAGTGCCAGTGCTTCTATTGTCTTTTTGTTGCAGGAGGAGAGGGTCACCCTTTCCACAAAGTCGAAGATGTCGGCATAGGGACCGTTTTTTTCTCTCTCTGCAATGATGTCGTTTGCGGCACCCTGCCCTACGCTCTTTATGGCCGCCAGTCCGAACCGGACATCCCCCTCGCTGTTGACTGAGAACTTGAGGAACGACTCGTTTACATCGGGGCAGAGCACATTCATGCCCATTGCCTTGCACTCATCCATGAACTTGGTGATCTCGGTGATGTTGTTCAGGTTGTTGGAGAGCACAGCAGCCATGTATTCAGAGGGGTAGTTGGCCTTCAGCCAGGCGGTCTGGTAGGCAACCCAGGAGTAACAGGTGGCATGCGATTTGTTGAAGGCGTATGAGGCAAACTTTTCCCAGTCGGCCCATATCTTGTTGAGGATCTTCTCCTGATATCCGTTTTGTTTGCCGCCTGCCAGGAATTTTTCCTTCAAGGCGGTCATCTTGTCGATCAACTTCTTCCCCATCGCCTTGCGTAGCTCGTCCGACTGACCACGGGTGAAGCCTGCCAGCAACCGTGACAGGAGCATCACCTGCTCCTGGTAGACGGTGATGCCATAGGTCTCGCTCAGGTATTTCTCCATCACCGGCAGGTCGTAGCTAATCTCCTCCCTGCCATGCTTGCGCGCAATGAAGGAGGGGATGTAATCCATCGGTCCGGGACGGTAGAGGGCATTCATGGCAATCAGATCCTCAAACTTGCTTGGCTGGAGCTCCTTGAGGTACTTCTGCATGCCTGCCGACTCAAACTGGAAGGTACCGGTGGTCTGCCCGTTACAGTAGAGCTTGTAGGTGACCGGATCGTTCATGTCGATGGTGTCGATGTTGATCTTCACACCCCTGGTCTGCTCAATCGTGACAAGTGCATCCTTGATGATGGAGAGGGTTTTGAGTCCCAGGAAGTCCATCTTGATCAGCCCGGTCTCTTCGATCACCGACCCCTCGTACTGGGTGACCAGCAGTTTCTCGCGGGTCTCCTTGTCTTCGGCTGTGCTGATCGGTACCACGTCCGATATATCGCTTTGACCGATGATTACGCCGCAGGCATGTACTCCCGTGTTGCGCACGTTCCCCTCTAGCATGACTGCATATTTGAGTGTGTCTCTCAGCAGAGGATCACTGCTGTTGGCTGCCTCTTTGAGCTCCGGTACATTGTCTATAGCCGCCCTCAGGTTCACTTTCTTCACGTTGGGGATCCTGTCAGGCACCAGTTTTGCCAGGCGGTTCGACTCCGACAGCGGCAGCTTGTGCACCCGTGCCACATCCTTGATGGATGATTTTGTTGCCATGGTGCCATAGGTGATGATGTGAGCCACCTTCTCGCTGCCATACTTCTCGGTCACCCAGCGCAGCACCTTTCCGCGTCCTTCATCGTCGAAATCGATGTCGATATCGGGCATCGAGATACGGTCGGGGTTCAGGAAACGCTCGAACAGCAGGTCATACTTGAGAGGGTCGATGTCGGTAATGCCCAGGCAGTAGGCTGCTGCAGAGCCGGCAGCCGATCCGCGTCCCGGTCCCACGGCTACTTCCATCTCCCTGGCGGCATTGATGAAGTCTTGTACGATCAGGAAGTAGCCCGGGAAGCCCATGTGTTTGATTGTCTCCAGCTCAAAGGTGAGCCGCTCACGGATCTCCTCTGTCAGCTCTTCCCCATAGCGGCGGCGTGCTCCCTGAAAGGTAAGATGTGCCAGATAGTCCGCTTCCAGCTTTACCCTTATCACCTTGTCATAATCCCCTAACCGGTGAAAGGTTGCTTCTCCGAACTCCTGCTTCAAAAGTTCTTCGGGATACTTTTCGCGGTATGCCTCCTCCGTCCCGAAAGCGGGATCGATAGGGTAAAAAGGCATCAGTGGCGGGTTGTCAATAGAATATAACTCCACTTTCTCAGCCACCTCAAGTGTGTTTGTGAGAACCTCCGGCAGGTC
>JAAZLV010000158.1 GCA_012799155.1 Bacteroidales bacterium
GGGCATACCTGCCATCTTTGACGGCAGCAACAACGACGACCGTTTTTTGCGCAACGCCATCAGGTTACGGGTAATCCCCCTGCTGGAGCAGCTCAACCCCTCAGTGAAGGAGGCCATCCACCGTACCTCGCAACATCTTACGGAGGCGGAGAAGGTTTACACCTCCGCGATCAACGAACAGACGGCGTCACTCTTTCAAGGGGAAGAAATCAACATCGATGCGTTGAAAAGGAACCCCTCTCCAAGCTCCCTCCTCTACGAGATCCTCACGCCGCTTGGATTCAACTCTTCGGTGATTGGGGACATTGCTGAAAGTCTCAATGCTACTCCGGGCAAACAGTTTCTGGGAGACCGTTTCAGAGTGATCAAAGACCGGGAAGCCTTTCTGGTAACAGCGCTTCCTGAAACCGAAACTACCAGCATCTATACAATTGAAGAGGATACACCATCTTTGACAAAGCCATTGAGCATGGAGATCCGCTCTTTGGAGATGCCGGTGGCGATTGAAAAAAACAAATCGACTCTTACTGTTGACCGTGATCTGTTACACTTTCCTTTGCTACTGCGGCGTTGGCAGGCAGGCGACTGGTTCATACCCTTTGGGATGAAGGGAAGAAAGAAGCTAAGCGACTTTTTTACAGACCGCAAGATGAACCTGCGCGACAAAGAAGAGGTGTGGGTGCTGCTGTCGGGGGAAGATCTGGTCTGGATTGTGGGAGAGCGGCCCGACAACCGATTTCGGGTCACTGAGAAGACGAAAAGGGTGTTGCAGATAAGTATATGTCCCGAAAATGTGTGAAAAATGCCTTTTGTTGGAATTTTTTACGCTTGTAATGCAACGTTTTTGCGGTTATTCCATCTTACAAAGAGAACTCTAATTGCGGATTTGTTGTTATATCTACTCAATAATAAACCATACAAATGAAAACCAATACACTTAAAGACATCTTACTGCTTGGCGCTTTCGCCGGTTTTGCCTTTTATATCTCACGCAATTACAGAAAGAAGAAACAAAAAGAGAAAGATATGCGTGAGACACTCCATTTTCAATTGTTCTGATCCCATTACATCGTTCGGTAGATAATTTACGGCCCTGCTGTTTGAATGCACCTAATTTTTGTATCTTTGCATTCTGAAAAACAGTTGAACAATTTGTTATGCTCACACTCAAGGTAATCAGAGAAAACCGGGATGAGGTGTTGGTTCGCCTCGCACGTAAAAATTTCGATGGCAATGTGATTGTTGATGAAATCATCGCACAAGATGATTTAAGACGCAGTTCGCAGACCTCCCTCGATGCAGTGTTGAATGAAGTCAACACCCTTTCACGCTCCATAGGTGCATTGATGAAAGAGGGTCGGAAAGAGGAGGCCAACGACGCACGTGCAGAGGTGAACAGATTGAAAGAATCGTCCAGGGAACTCGAAGAGTCCCTTCGTGCTGCTCAGGAAAAGATTGAAAGCTTGCTGGTTACCATCCCAAACCTGCCTCATGTCTCCGTACCGGAAGGTAAAGGAGCGGACGACAACTTGGTGGAACAGAGTGGGGGAGAAATGCCTCTCTTGCCTGAAGGTGCAATGCCTCACTGGGAACTGGCAAAGAAATATGATCTGATTGATTTTGAACTGGGTGTGAAGATAGCCGGTGCCGGTTTTCCTGTCTATAAGGGCAAGGGTGCACGGTTGCAACGCTCCCTGATTAACTTCTTCCTCGACTGTGCCCGCGATGCGGGTTACCTGGAGGTGCAACCCCCTTACGTGGTGAACAGTGATTCCGGATTTGGTACGGGCCAGTTGCCCGACAAGGAGGGTCAGATGTATCACGTGGGACTTGACGACCTCTACCTGATACCCACCGCTGAGGTACCGGTTACAAACATCTATCGTGATGTGATCCTCGAAGAAAAGCAACTCCCGGTTAAAAATACAGCCTATTCTGCATGCTTCCGCCGTGAGGCTGGCTCCTATGGAAAAGATGTGAGGGGGTTGAATCGACTACACCAGTTCGACAAGGTGGAAATCGTATGTATTGACAAGCCTGAGAACTCCTATGCACGGCTTGATGAAATGGTTGCTTACGTACAGACGCTGGTGGAGAGACTGGGGTTGCCCTGGCGCATCCTGCGTCTTTGTGGTGGTGACATGAGCTTCACTTCGGCACTCACCTTCGATTTCGAGGTATACTCCGCAGCACAGCAACGCTGGCTGGAGGTGAGTTCCGTATCCAACTTCGAGAGCTACCAAGCCAACCGGCTCAAGTGCCGTTATCGTGATGCGGACCGCAAGACACAGCTCTGCCACACATTGAACGGTAGCGCACTGGCCCTTCCCCGCATCATGGCTGCCTTGTTGGAGAACAACCAGACTGCCGACGGTATCCGCATCCCTGAGGTGCTGGTCCCTTACTGCGGATTTGAAGTGATCAACTAAAGGAATCCTCCTGCATCATTCTTAGCAACTGTAATATTGCTATCCCTGCTGTGCGCTCAATGTTTTGTGCACGATTGTTGCCTACATTGTATTTACGTGTAATTATTTCCTCTCTGTAAAGGGTGGCAATCCACACGGTGCCCACAGGCTTTTCCTTTGTGCCACCCTCAGGCCCCATGATGCCGGTGACAGCGATGGCACAGCTTGTTTCTGTTGCCGTTGCCACACCCATCACCATCTGCTCCGCCACCTCGCGGCTCACTTCACCATACGTCTCAATTGTCTCATTTTTTACCTTTAGAAGCTTCTTCTTGACGCTGTTGTCGTAGGCGATCACACTCCCCATGTACCATGAGGATGCTCCCGGAATAGAGGTAATCAGGTGGGCTATATAACCGCCGGTGCAGCTCTCGGCGGTGGAGAGATTAAGCTGTTTCCCGCAGAGCAACTCCCCAAGCAGTTCTTCTGCTTTTTTGTTGCCTTCCGTAATGCAGTTGTTACCCAGTAGCCTGCGAAGTTCACAGCCCTGTAGATCCATTGCTGAAGCATGCTCCTCCCCCCATGCCGAGAGGCGTAAAAGGATGCCGCCGTATGAGGGCAGGTAGGCAAGTGAAAAAGGTGCCGGGAGCTGATCTTCAAACAAGGCAAGATGGGAAGCCAGTGCCGACTCGCTATAGCCTGTCACCAGGTAGTCACGTCGCAAATAACTGTTCACCTGAAATTGTCTCTTTAAGCGGGGGATAATCTCCTCCCGCATAGCCGTACGCATCTCCCCAGGCACCCCCGGCATCGATACCAACAGCTGCTCTCCCTTTCGGAACCAAAGCAATGGTGCGGTACCCACGCTGTTGGTGATCACTGTGGCCAGTTCCGGTACCAACGCCTGGTCACGTGTCAACGGATTGAGTGTGATCCCGCGGCGAGAGAAGAGGTTTTCAACATGTTGCAATACCTCATTGTTGAGAATGAGACCGCAACCGAAATAGTTGCAGAGGGTCTCTTTGGTGCGATCGTCGCGTGTTGGGCCTACACCGCCGGTAAGCAGCAGGATATCGGCTCGTGAAAATGCATGGTTGATAGCATTCAGCAAGTCATCGGCAGCATCGCCAACAGTGGTGATGGCACCTACCGCGAATCCTTCTGCTGTCAACTCTCTTGCCATCCAAGCTGCGTTGGTATCGGTGATCTGTCCAATTAGCAGTTCATCGCCAATGGTGATAATTTCAATCTTCATGTCACTTGCTTCAAATGAAGTACAAAATAAGGTATAATCACCAACAATATCACTTTTTTTGTCACCAATCGGTAAATATTTTATTGAAATGATTATCTTTGAATCATGTACTACATTTCACAAACCATTAGCGTTGCCTTTTTATTTATCGCCCGCTCATCTACTCCAATGAAATTGAGGTGCTGACAATCAACGTAAAAAAGAGTGGGATTTATTTTTTTAATTTGGGAGATTGTACTATCTTTGCCATCCGAAAAAGAGAATAATATAAAACAGAGGATATAATGAAAAAAGAAATTCACCCAAACAATTACCGTCCGGTAGTTTTCAAGGATATGTCAAACGAAGAGATCTTCATCTCTCGTTCAACCATCAATGCAAAGGAAACTATTGAAATAGATGGCATTACCTATCCGTTGGTGAAACTTGAAATCACCAGTGCATCACATCCCTTCTACACCGGTAAGCAGAAGCTGGTTGATACAGCAGGACGTGTAGACAAGTTCATGAACCGTTACGGAAACCGTAACAAGAAGAAGTAAAAATAGATTCTGGTAACGGAATTTGCACGGCGATCTGTTGAGACCGCCGTTTTTTTGTCTATTTTTGCAACTGTGATTGTTGATAAGAACAAATTGAGACAGATGAAACAAGCAGTTACAACTCTTTTTACCCGAAATCGAATCTTCATACCAGTATTATCTGTTTGCATGCTACTGATGGGCCAGTCGCTGCATGCCCAAGTGCAGCTGAACGACAGTGCATCGGTAAGTCTGCTTACTGCCTCCCCCTGGAATGGCGCCCTCTATGCCCTATTCGGTCACACTGCTATCAGGGTACAGGATGACTCCACCGGTATGGATGCAGTTTTCAACTATGGCTTCTTCGATTCCTCGCAACCGGGATTCATCTACAATTTCGTGAGGGGTAGAACCGATTATATCCTTGGAGTGACCTCTTTTGCTGATTTCCTATATGAATACAACGCCAAGGGGCAACAGGTGGTGGAACAGCAACTGAACCTCTCTCAGCATGAGAAACAGCTGCTTTACAATGCCCTTTATGAAAATGCACTCCCTGAAAACAGAGGATATCGCTACAACTACTTTTACGATAACTGCGCAACCCGTCCCCGTGACATGGTTGAGAAATATATGGAGGGAGTGGTTCAATATCCTCCGACTGTCAAATCACAGTCCTATCGTGACCTGGTACATGAATCGCTCGTGCATTATCCATGGTATCATTTTGGAGTTGACCTGCTGATTGGTACAGAAGCGGACAGTACCATTGGCGTGCGGGAAAAGATGTTCATCCCTTCCTATTTGATGGACTCCTTTGAAAAAGCGACCATCAGAAAGAATGATTCAATTACAATACCACTGGTGGTTCGTTCTGAGGTTCTTATTGCACAGGATCATGTGCGCAATGGTGTTGCGGAGCAGAGTTTCTTTACACCGCTGGTAACTGCACTCATCTTATTGTTCTTCTCACTGATAATTTCACTGATACAGGTTTTCAAGATGAGCAGGAGTCGCTTTTTTAGGATCTATGATACCCTTCTCTTCGGTGTTGCCGGGCTGGGAGGAGTGATCATCTTCTTCTTGATGTACTTCTCATCACATCCTGCTACCAATCCGAACTGGAACCTCGTCTGGCTGAATCCTGTTGCTTTGCTAGCCGCTCTTTTCTTTTGGGTGAAATCAGCCCGAGGAAGTGTTTATATCTATCATTTTATTAACTTTGTACTCTTAACGCTGTTCTTGCTTTGTTGGTGGTTTTTACCACAACAATTACCGGTGGCTACCATACCTTTTTCCATGAGTCTCTGGATTCGTTCGGCGACAAACTTATTAGTTGTCAGGAAGCTGAAACTAATAAGCAGACGTTTTACATCCAGTCGGGAGATGAAGGCAGCATGGGGACAATAATAATATTCTGATGGGCAGTAACAATATGATTCGCATACTCTCTTCGCTGGTTGCATTTTTCGCCATTGCACCACTCACTGCACAAAACCGTTCAGGAGAGGTGCCAAAGCTTGTTGTTGCCATCACTGTGGACCAACTGCGCGGCGACTATCTGGAGATGTTCCGCCATAGCTTTGGCAACAAAGGGTTCAACAGGCTTATAAGCAATGGGCTTGTATACAGTAATGTACAATACAACTATCCCAATCCCGACAGGGCTTCGGCCATCACAACACTTTTTACCGGTGCCTATCCCTCCTACCATGGCATCACGGGTGAAAATCGGTATCAGTTAGAAACAGGACAGGAGGTCTCTTCCTTTGCTGACGACCGATACCTGGGTAACTACACAACAGAAAAGCTTTCACCCCGTTCCATAAAAGTCTCCACCATCACTGATGAGCTCAAGATAGCTTCGGGGGGACAATCGGATGTTTACACTTTTGCACCCTACGCCTCACAGGCACTTGCTTCGGGAGGACATGCCGCAAGTGGTGCCTACTGGATTGAGGAAAGCAAAGGCAAGTGGGCCACCAGCACCTTTTTCTCAAACAAACAGCCGGCAGTGGACCAACAAAACCGAAGTGACAAGTCGCTCACTTACACCATTGGCAGCATTACCTGGCGTCCCTCACGGGAAATAGAGAGCTACGATGCTTTCCCTTATACAAAGAACAGATACCGTTTTCAGCATAACTTTGGGAACGACAAAAAGGATAGTTACGAGCTTTTCAAGCAGTCACCCTATGTGAACAGTGAGGTGAACAGCATGGCGATAAAGGTGCTGGAGAGTAATCAACTTGGGAAACGAATGAATCCCGACTTTCTGGCAGTAACTTTCTACGCCGGAAATTATGATAAAGCACTCGACAAGAACTACTCGGTTGAGATACAGGACACCTACTACCGTCTCGACCAGGAGATCGGTCGATTATTAGATGCCATTGAAGCATCAGTCGGTTTTAAACACACTCTTGTATACCTGGTCTCTACCGGATATTTCACTGAGCAGGAGATCATACCGGAGGGGATGCTACCTGCAGGTGGCGATTTTCATCCCGACAGAAGTCAGGCACTCCTCAACATGTACCTGATGGCACTCTACGGTCGCCAGCAGTGGATCAAAAAGTATCATGACCGCCACATCTTCTTCGACCGCAAGTTGGTGGAAGACCATAAGATCGATTTTGCTGACTTTCAAGAGAAAGCGGCAGCTTTTCTGGTGCAGTCTGCCGGAATTCAGCAGGTGATCACTGCAAACCAAATGACGCAGGCAGGTCACAATGAACAGACCCTCTTTCTGCGAAACGGTTATTACCCCGGAATCTCCGGTGACCTCATGCTGGAACTGCAACCCGGTTGGAGGGTAGTAGAACCTGGATCGGATCTGCAGGTACGCGAACGGAGCAATGCTGTCATTTCTCCAGTCATCTTCTTCGGCAATGACATTAAACCGCAGAAGATAAATCGTACCATTGATGCCACAGAGATAGCACCCTCGGTTTCCTACCGCCTGCGTATTCGTGCACCCAACGCTGCCAAGGGGAAGATACTGGAAGAACTCTATTGAGAAATTATATCACATCTATATAAGATAACAGGAGAACTGACTTAATCCCATCTGATGGTGGTAGTCAAGTCAGGTTACACTACAAATAAACAATGAATTATGGGATTGAACGATATTATATCGAAGATATTTGGAAATAAGGCACAACGAGACTTGAAAGAGGTGAACCCATACGTGAAAAGGGTTCAGGAGGCCTATTCCGACATTGCAAAGCTCTCGAATGATGAGTTGCGAAACAGAACTAATGAAATTGTTAAGCGCATAAAGGATTATGTGGCTGATGAGCAGGCTGAGATTGAACGGTTGAAAGCAGGTATGGAGGAAATAGACCTGGATCAGCGGGAGTCGATATGGAATCAGATCGATAAGATTGAGAAGGAGATTACCGACAAGTATGAAAAGATTCTCGATGAGGTCCTGCCGGAAGCATTCTCCATCATGAAGGATACGGCACGCCGCTTTACTGAGAATAGCGAGATAGTGGTGACCGCTACCGATTTTGACCGTGACCTGTCTACTACACACGATTTCGTGCGCATAGAGGGCGACAAGGCCATCTATCAGAACCATTGGATCGCGGGTGGCAATGAGATTACCTGGGACATGGTACACTACGATGTGCAGCTCTTCGGTGGGGTGGTCCTCCACAAGGGAAAGATAGCCGAGATGGCTACTGGTGAAGGTAAGACATTGGTGGCCACGCTGCCCGTCTTCCTAAATGCGTTGACCCACCAGGGGGTACATGTTGTGACGGTGAATGATTACCTCTCCAAGCGTGACTCGGAGTGGATGGGGCCCATGTACATGTTCCATGGACTCTCGGTGGATTGTATAGACAAGCATGAACCCAACTCCGATGCACGCCGCAAGGCCTATGAGGCAGACATCACTTTCGGCACCAACAATGAATTCGGTTTTGACTACCTGCGTGACAACATGGCTGTATCACCGAAGGACCTGGTACAACGGAAACATAACTATGCCATCGTGGATGAGGTGGACTCGGTATTGATCGATGACGCCCGTACCCCTCTTATCATCTCCGGTCCGGTGCCAAAGGGAGATGACCAGCTTTATGACCAGTTTCGTCCCCGTGTGGAAGTGATCGTGAAGGCACAGCGCGAGTTGGCCACACATCTTCTGGCGGAAGCCAAACAGAAGATGGGATCGGACGATCCCAAGGTGCAGGAGGAGGGAGCCTTGCAGCTCTTCCGCTCCTACAAAGCAATGCCTAAGAACAAACCATTGATCAAGTTCCTCAGCGAACAGGGGGTGAAGGCAGCAATGCTCAAGATTGAAGCTTTCTACATGCAGGAGCAGATGCGTAACATGCATGTCGTTACCGATCCTCTCTACTTCGTGATCGATGAGAAGATGAATAGCATCGAACTCACCGACAAGGGGATCGACCTGCTTACTGGCAAGTCGGATGACCCTCATTTCTTCATCCTTCCCGATATCGCTTCACAGTTGTCGGAGCTTGAGAACTCATCGCAAACAGACGAAGAGAAAGCGACCCAAAAAGATGAGTTGTTGCAGAACTACGCCATCAAGTCGGAACGTGTCCATACAGTCAACCAGTTGCTCAAAGCCTACACGCTCTTTGAGCGAGATGACGAGTATGTGGTGATAGACAACAAGGTGAAGATCGTAGATGAACAGACCGGCCGTGTAATGGAAGGTCGACGCTATTCCGACGGACTCCACCAGGCCATTGAGGCCAAAGAACACGTGAAGGTGGAAGCTGCCACACAGACCTTTGCCACCATCACTCTGCAGAACTACTTCCGCATGTACAGTAAGCTGGCCGGTATGACAGGTACAGCCGAAACCGAAGCCGGTGAATTGTGGGATATCTATAAACTCGACGTAGTGGTGATTCCCACCAACAGACCGATTGTACGTGACGACCAGAACGACCGCATTTACAAAACCAAACGGGAGAAATATACGGCGGTAATCGAGGAAATTGAAAAACTGATCAATGCGGGGCGCCCCGTGCTGGTGGGTACCACTTCGGTGGAGATCTCTGAACTGCTGAGCCGCATGCTCACCCTGCGCAAGATCAATCACAACGTACTGAATGCAAAGCTTCACCAGCGTGAAGCCGAAATCGTGGCAAACGCCGGACAAAGTGGGGTAGTGACCATTGCCACCAACATGGCCGGTCGTGGTACCGACATCAAGCTATCACCCGATGTAAAGAAGGCAGGTGGTCTTGCCATCATTGGTACCGAGCGGCATGAATCACGCCGTGTGGACCGCCAGTTGCGTGGACGTGCCGGTCGTCAGGGTGACCCCGGCTCATCAGTATTCTTTGTATCGCTTGAAGATGACCTGATGCGCCTCTTTGCTACTGAAAGGATTGCCGGACTGATGGACAAGATGGGATTCCAAGAAGGGGATGTGCTGGAACACAGCATGTTGAGCAAATCTGTTGAGCGTGCACAGAAAAAGGTGGAAGAGAACAACTTCGGCATCCGTAAACGGCTGTTGGAATACGACGACGTGATGAACTCACAGCGAGAGCTGATTTACAAACGTCGTCGCCACGCACTGATGGGCGAGCGAATCGAGAACGATGTGGCCAACATGATCACAGATACGGTAAAAAACATTGTGGAACTCAATGAGGATGATTACCAATCGATGAAGCTTGATCTCTTGCGTGTAATGGCCCTCGACATCCCCTTCAAAGAGGAAGAGACAAAAGGGATGAAGGAGAGTGAGATGACGGAAGTGGTCACACGCAAGGCTTTTGAGACCTTCAAGCGCAAAACCGAGCGACTTGCCGAGGTTGCCAATCCGGTGATACAACAGGTCTACGAAAACCAGGGAGCCTTGTATCAAAACATACTGATTCCCATTACCGACGGAAAGAAAGTATACAATGTCTCCTGCAACCTTAAGGAAGCTTACGAGTCCGGTTCGAAAGCATTGGTGAAAGCTTTCGAGAAAGCCATTCTGCTACATACCATCGACGAGGACTGGAAAGAGCACCTTCGAGAGATGGATGAACTGCGCCACTCGGTGCAGAACGCCAGCTACGAACAGAAAGACCCGCTGCTGATCTACAAGCTGGAATCGTTCAATCTCTTCCGGACCATGGTAAGCGACATCAATTCGAAGGCAGTGTCGGTGCTGATGCGGGGGCAGATACCGATCCAGGATCCTGCTCATGTACGGCAGGCTGCTCCGGAACAGAAGACCGATTACAGCAAATACCGCACCCAGAAGGATGAGAGCGGTAATATGGCAGCCCCCGGTGAAGGTGGAGGTGCAAACCCACAACCCCGCCAGCCACAAAAGCTGGCACCTGTGCGGGTGGAGAAGAAGGTGGGCAGAAACGAACCTTGTCCCTGCGGCAGTGGCAAGAAATTCAAAAACTGCCACGGCAAGGAGTAAATCAAAAACTGTAACAATTAAGAAAACAGGGGGTAATAAACTCCCTGTTTTTTTTGTTAAACTGCGGGAAAAGCTGTATCTTAGTATATTGAAACGGGGACTGTTTGTTGAAATCAGAACCGTTTGAGATTAAACTACATACACTTTTTTAGAAAAAGAGAAATCACGTTTTTTCATATGATGGATCAGGAAGACAGAATCATCAAGATCAATATCGAAGATGAAATGAAATCGTCATACATCGATTACTCGATGTCTGTGATTGTTTCACGTGCTTTGCCCGACGTTCGCGACGGGTTCAAGCCAGTACACCGCCGCATACTTTTCGGAATGTCGGAGTTAGGGAACACGCACGATAAGCCACACAAGAAATCCGCCAGGATTGTGGGTGAGGTGCTGGGTAAATACCACCCCCACGGCGACTCGTCAGTATACAATGCCATGGTACGTCTTGCTCAGGTGTGGAGCATGCGTTATACCCTGGTAGATGGTCAGGGAAATATGGGAAGTGTTGATGGTGACAGCCCCGCAGCCATGCGTTATACGGAAGCACGTTTGAACCGGCTTGCCGAAGAGATGCTGCGTGACATCGACAAGGAGACTGTAGACTTTCAGCTCAACTTCGATGACACACTGCAGGAACCAACCGTGTTGCCAACCCGTATTCCCAACTTGCTGATCAACGGCTCCTCCGGGATTGCGGTGGGGATGGCTACCAACATTGCCCCCCACAACTTGACAGAATGTATCAATGGCATCATTGCCTACATTGACGACCGTGAAATCGATACCAAAGGATTGATGGAGCACATCAAGGCACCTGATTTCCCCACCGGATCCTTTATCTATGGTTATAAAGGTGTGGAAGAGGCATTTGAGACTGGTCGTGGTCGCATTGTGATGCGCGGTCGTGCTGAGATTGAGTCAGGCAAGACCCATGACAAGATCATCATCACCGAAATACCCTACCTGGTCAATAAGGCGGATATGATCAAACATATTGCAGACCTGGTGTCGGACAAAAAAATTGAAGGCATCTCCAACATCAATGACGAGAGCGACCGTGACGGGATGCGCATTGTGGTGGATATCAAACGGGATGGTAACGCCAATGTGGTGCTCAACAAGCTCTACAAGCTCACGGCACTACAATCCTCGTTCAGCGTCAACAATATCGCACTGGTGAAGGGTAGGCCTGAACTGCTCACTCTCAGGCGGATGATCGAGCTCTTCGTGGAACACCGCATCGATGTGGTGATCCGCCGCACCCGATATGAACTACGCAAGGCGGAAGAGCGGGCCCACATCCTGCAGGGGCTGATCATTGCTTCCGACAACATCGACGAGGTGATTGCCATCATACGCAGCTCATCAACACCGCAGGAGGCAATTCAGCGTTTGATGGAACGGTTCGAGTTGAGTGACATCCAATCACGAGCCATCGTAGAGATGCGTCTGCGGCAGTTAACCGGTCTGGAACAGGACAAACTGCACGCTGAATTTGAAGAGATACAAAAGCTGATCACCCACCTCAACGAGATCCTCAACAACGAGGAACTACGCATGCAGGTGATTAAGGATGAGTTGATTGAGATCCGCAATAAGTATGGTGATGAACGCCGTTCAGAAATCATCTTCGCATCGGAAGAAATGAATCCGGAAGATTTTTATGCCGATGACGAAATGGTAATCACCATATCTCACCTGGGGTACATCAAACGGACACCATTGGTCGATTTCCACACCCAAAACAGGGGAGGGGTAGGGGCGAAGGGCTCCGACACCCGTGAGGAGGACTTCGTGGAGTATATCTATCCAGCCACCACACACAATTACATGCTCTTCTTCACGCAAAAGGGTAAATGTTATTGGCTGCGAGTCTATGAAATACCCGAAGGCACAAAAAATTCTAAGGGCAGGGCCATTCAGAATCTACTGAACATTGACCCGGATGATGCTGTAACTGCTTTTGTCAGGGTAGAAACGCTGAGCGACAAGGAGTATATCAACTCCCACTATCTCCTCTTCTGTACCCGTCAGGGGGTTATCAAGAAGACCTCTCTTGAGGCATACTCTCGACCGCGACAAAACGGAGTGAACGGCATCACCATTCGTGAAGATGACCAGGTAATCTCAGTGCGACTTACCGATGGGAACAAGCATGTGATATTGGCCAACAAGAATGGTAGAGCCATCCGGTTTGAAGAGGAAGCTGTTCGTCCAATGGGTAGAACTGCCACCGGTGTCAGGGGAATGACACTCGATGAGGATGGACAGGATGAGGTGATAGGCATGATCTGCATGGATCCCGGTAGTGAAAATACAATCCTGGTTGTATCGGAACAGGGTTATGGAAAACGTACTTTTCTCGACGATGAGAACGGTGAACCGGTATACCGTATCACCAACCGTGGCGGTAAGGGTGTGAAGACGCTGAATGTCACTGACAAGACAGGTAAACTGGTAGCCATCAAGAGTGTGTCGGATGAGAACGATTTAATGATTATTAACAAGTCAGGCATTACCATTCGCCTGAATATTTCCGATATTCGCACCATGGGACGTGCTACACAGGGAGTACGACTTATCAATTTGGAAAAACGAAGTGATCAGATTGCATCGGTTTGCAAGGTGAATAGGATGGAAGAGGAATCAATTGAGGATGATGCTATTGTGGAGAATATTCCCGATGATCCGATCATTCAGGAACCGGAAGAATGACACAACCGATTAAACTTTTTGCTTTTTTTCAGTCAAAAACGTACAACAGAAATAGTAACAATCAATTGCAACAATTACACACATAAAAATTGAACAACATGAGAAAGATCCTATTCATTACAATGATGGCTGTTCTGACCAGTGGAAGCATCTTTGCACAGAAGTCGGCATTGAAGGATGCCAAAAGAGCATTGGGTCGAGATGATCTGAATGAAGCCAGAAC
>JAAZLV010000159.1 GCA_012799155.1 Bacteroidales bacterium
AAAGACGGGGTGCAAAGGCATCCACATCGATACCGGCATCGATACCGGCACGCAGGTATTCGATACCGTCGGCCAGCGTGTAAGCCAGCTCGATGTCGGCAGTGGCACCCGCCTCCTGCATGTGGTAACCGGAGATGGAGATGGAGTTGAACTTAGGCATCTTCTGTGAGGTGAACTCGAAGATGTCAGCGATGATCTTCATCGAGAACTTGGGTGGATAGATATAGGTGTTACGCACCATGAACTCCTTAAGGATGTCGTTCTGGATGGTGCCGGCCATCTCGTCCAGATTCGCGCCCTGCTCCTGTGCCGCCACTATGTAGAAGGCAAGCACGGGTAACACGGCACCATTCATGGTCATCGAAACTGACATCTTATTGAGGGGGATGCCATCGAAGAGTATCTTCATATCCTCAACCGAGCAGATGGAAACGCCGGCCTTGCCGACGTCGCCTACTACACGTTCGTTGTCGGCATCGTAGCCACGATGCGTAGGCAGGTCAAATGCCACCGAGAGACCCTTCTGTCCGGCCGCCAAATTGCGGCGATAGAAGGCATTCGACTCCTCGGCAGTGGAGAAGCCGGCATACTGGCGGATGGTCCAGGGACGCATCACATACATGGTGGAATAGGGTCCGCGCAGGTAGGGAGCCATACCTGCAGCATAGTTGAGGTGCTCCATCCCTTCTAGGTCCTCTTTCGTGTAGACCGGCTTCACTGGAATCTGCTCGGGTGTAAGCCAGTCGGCCTTGATTTCATTCTTCTCGGCCCATTCCTTCGCATCGACAGTCGTAAATCCGTCGGACTGAATGTTTATATCTTTAAAATTTGGTTGCATGTTCTGTATCGTTGTTTGATTTGATTCTTTATAAAAAGGTAGCGACAATATTGGCGACTGCGAGCAGCAGGCTGAAGAGCAACACCAATTTGGCGGTGTCGGTATCAAGGAAGCGGATGATGCCCAGATCCTCGAGGGTGGCTCTCTTCATCAGCTTGATGTTGCGCATTGCCAGTGGAAAGCTGAGCAACGTCACAAACGTTAGGGGAGCTAGTATTCCAAGCAACACCGCCACGGCTACCAACAGGTAGGCCAGCAACAGAAGGGTCTGATAGACCACCTGTGAGCCCTCCACACCTAGACGCATGGCCTGTGTGCGGATGCCGGCTGCCTTGTCCTGCAACATGTCACGGGTATTGTTGGCATGGAGGATTGCCACCACGAGCAGCCCTGTGGGTGCCACCACCAGAAGGGTGGACCAGATCATATGTCGGGTCATCACGTAGGCTACACCCAGGGCAATAGCCATGCCATAGCTGATGAAGATGACCAAGTCGCCCAGTGCCACGTACTTGAAGCGGTGGTAGAGGGTGGAGCTGATGATGCCGATGAAGCCGAATGCCAGCATGGGCAGTCCGGTATTCACCAGAAGATAGATACCCAGCAAGACACCTATGGTCAATACCACATAACCGTAATACAAAACGGTTTTGGGCTTGAACAGTCCCTGCACGATTAACCGTTCGGGACCGGTCTTCTCTTTGATATCCACACCACTCACGTAATCGTGATACTCACTGATCAAGTTGCCGGCAAGGTGGAAAATAATGGCTCCCAAGATTCCCAGCAAGCCGAAGTTCCAATTCATACCCTCAATATCCCCCGTTTGGGAAAGATAAAAAACGTATGTGAAGCCTATAAGCGCCGGTGAAGCCGATGCCGGGATGGCCCAGGGGTGGGCCACCTTAATCCAGTTAATCACTTTTCCCTCTCCGTCCATTGTTATATTTTGTCGCTACCCGATTCTGAGAACCGAATCGGATTTATAATAACTTGTCATTAAACATCTGGAGGGTCTCCAACACATTGCTGCGCACGTTGATGAAGTGTTCAATACCATGGGCTTTCAAATCATCCATACAAGCGGGTGCACCTGCCACCACGAACAGCTCGGAGCCATCCTTCAGCAGGTCGAATGCCTCAGGTGCATATGTCACGTACTCATCATCGCTCGAGCAGAGCACCACCACATCGGCATTCTTGTCGCGGGCAGCCTGTACCCCTTCTGCCACTGTCTTGAAGCCCAGGTTGTCGATCAACTCATAACCGGCACATGCGAAGAAGTTGCCGGAGAACTGGGAACGGGCTAGACGCATGGCCAGGTTACCAATAGTGAGCATGAACACCTT
>JAAZLV010000160.1 GCA_012799155.1 Bacteroidales bacterium
AACTACAAATCGTAACGGTTGATCCGATATGTGTAAACGAATAACAACAAACCATCATGGATAAAGATATCAACATAAAAGTAAAAGTGTGGCGCCAAAATGGTCCGAATGAGAAAGGACACTTTGAAACATACGCCCTGGAAAAAATTTCACAGGGAAGTTCTTTTCTGGAAATGCTCGACATACTCAATGAACAGCTTATCAACGAGGGCAAGGAACCGGTAGTATTCGACCACGACTGCCGTGAAGGCATCTGCGGTATGTGCAGCCTTTACATCAATGGCCACCCACATGGCCCCGACACCGGCATCACCACCTGTCAGCTCCACATGCGTCGCTTCAACGATGGCGATACCATCACTGTGGAACCATGGCGCTCCGCCGGATTTCCCATCATCAAGGACCTGATGGTGGACCGCACCGCCTTCGACAAGATCATACAGGCGGGAGGTTACATCTCCGTCAATACTGGAGGGATACCTGACGCAAATGCAATACCCATCCCTCGCGATGATGCCGAGATGGCCATGGACGCTGCCGCCTGCATCGGTTGCGGTGCCTGTGTAGCTGCCTGCAAGAACGGATCGGCCATGCTTTTTGTCTCGGCCAAAGTTAGTCAGTTCGCCCTCCTTCCACAGGGACGAGTTGAAGCGGCCCGTCGAGCCAAATCGATGGTGGCCAAAATGGATGAGCTGGGCTTCGGCAATTGTACCAATACTGGTGCTTGCGAGGTAGAGTGCCCCAAGAACATCTCCATCAGCAATATTGCCCGTCTCAACAGGGAATTCCTGAAGGCGAAGTTCAGGGATTAACCTCCGCTAAATGACTGTTTAAAGCGTTACTTCTCTATTACGCAGGAGAAGTAACGCTTTTTCATTCATCCATTTTAAAGTTTATTTAACAACCCAAAGGCCAACTTTTTTGTTTTAACTTTGTCGTAAGACTATATTTGTATGACACGAGAGAGAAATCAATGAGTAATTCATGTAACACAAACAAAGATGAAAACAAAGAAAACAATTCGCAGAACACTCTTTATCCTTACCGCTATCATGCTAACTCCTTCTCTTTTCAGCCAAATACGATTTGGAGTGAAGGCAGACGTGGGACTGAACAACCCCAGTTTTGACAATGAAGCACTGCAGGTGGAGAATATGACCTCTTATAGCATCGGTCCCTCGATTGAGGCGATGTTCCCCTTTGCTGTGGTTGACTTTGGAATCGAAGCTTCACTGCTCTACAACGACAACCGGATGACGGTCTCCAACCTCACGGACGGGGAGAGCGCCCCTTCGAGCGAAGTATCCAATCGTTACCTTTATCTTCCCCTTAATGCCAAGATTAAATTCGGGCTGGGCATGCTGCCGTTGCGAATGTATGCAGTGGCAGGCCCCTATGCGGGCTATCTAATTGCAGGTGAAGAGATTGACCTGCAGGCAATGCAGGATGATATTCGGGCGAAAGAGTTCCAGGCTGGCGCCAACATAGGACTGGGGTTAGAGCTGTTCCGGATTCTGCAGGTAGGTGTTAACTATGGTGTACAGCTTACCGACAACTACGCTGTTGAACAACCCAATTGGGAGAAACCCTTAAACGGAAAAACGGAAACCTGGAGCATCAGCGCTGCACTCTACTTCTGATTCATGCAGGTTGATGTCATTCTTCCGTTGCCTCTGCCGGGGATGTTCACCTATGCGGTGCCGGTGGAGATGCAGCACAGCCCGGTGGTAGGACAACGGGTGGTGGTACCTTTCGGCAGACGGAAGTACTATACCGGCATCATTGCCTGTGTTCATGAAGAGATGCAGTCTTCATTTACCATCAAAGAAATACACTCTCTCCCTGATGAAAAACCGGTGGTGACACCACAACAGCTGAAACTGTGGGAATGGATTTCATATTACTATCTATGTCCTCTGGGAGATGTATGCAATGCGGCGCTTCCCACGCTGATGAAACCTCAGGATCTCACGAACCGGTATCAACCAAAAGAGGAACTCTGTTACCAGCTCAACAAGGAGATCGATGATTCAATTGCAGACAAGTTGCTCTCAAAAGCAAAAAAACAGGCTGCACTACTCGCAACGATTCGTTTGATACTCTCCACCTCAGAACGGGAGATGATTAGCAGGCAAGAGCTGTCTCTGCTCCCTGAATACAATCCTATAATATTAAAAGGACTGACTGAGAAGGGAATCCTGACTGTGTACACACGGCAACGAAGCCGTCTGGCCGATGATATGGCACCGCTGCGGAAACCTTACCCGCTGAGTGATGCACAGCAAAAAGCAATGGTTGAGTTGACAGAACTCCTTACCGAAAAGGAGACAGTACTGCTTCACGGTGTCACCTCGGGCGGTAAGACTGAGATTTATATTCACCTTATTGACAAAGTTCTGAAAGAGGGGAAGCAAATACTCTATCTTCTACCTGAGATTGCATTAACCACCCAACTGACACAGCGACTAAAGGATGTATTCGGAAACAAGTTGGGTATTTACCATTCAGGTATCGGCGACAACGAGCGTACTGAGATTTGGCAGAAGATGCTTTCGAAAAAACCCTATGAAGTCATTGTCGGTGTACGCTCCTCACTGTTCCTTCCCTTCCATGAACTGGGACTGGTAATCGTAGATGAGGAACATGAGACCAGCTACAAACAACAGGACCCATCACCTCGTTATCATGCACGTAGCACCGCAATCATGCTGTCCCACATCACCGGTGCAAAAACTATACTGGGTTCTGCAACCCCTTCGGTAGAATCTTACTACAATAGCAGTACCGGGAAGTATGGATTGGTGACACTTAAAGAACGGTTTTACGGGATAATGATGCCCCGCATAGAATTGGTAAACACCCGGGAACTACGCAAGAGGAGAAAGATGAAATCAATCCTCAGTCCCATGCTGATTGATGAGATGTCAACTGCCCTGGAGAAAGGTGAACAGGTAATTCTCTTCCGCAACAGAAGGGGTTTTGCTCCTTTACTGGAATGTAAAGAGTGTGCATGGACACCGAAGTGCAGCCACTGCGATGTGACACTCACCCTGCACAATCAACCCAAACGAATGGTATGTCACTATTGCAGTAGATCATACTCCGTTCCAACTGAATGTTCTGCCTGTGGTGCTGAAAAGCTGGAACCATACGGATTGGGCACAGAGCAACTGGAGGAGGAGGTACAGAGATTGTTTCCAGGAAGAAGTGTTGCACGGATGGACGCCGACACCACCCGTGGCAAAAATGCCTATGAGAAGATTATTCAAGGCTTTCAGAAGAAAAAAATTGATATATTGGTTGGCACGCAGATGCTCTCCAAAGGGCTCGATTTTGATGCAGTGAAAGTGGTGGGAATTCTTTCAGCTGACTCTCTTATCAACCATCCCGATTTCCGCTCACATGAAAGAGGTTTTCAACTGATGATTCAGGCAGCAGGTAGATCCGGTCGAAAAAATGATCAGGGTATAGTTCTGATACAGTGCGCCGACTCGCAACATTCAATCTATCGTCATGTAATTAAACACGATTATACAGGATTCTTCAATGAGGAGTTGACTGAGCGGAAACAGTTCGGATATCCCCCCTTTTCTCGGTTGATACGAATTACGGTGAAACACAGCAGGGAAAGCCTTGTTGAATTTGCTGCCGCCCATCTGGTTTCACTGCTAAAGAGAGAATTGAAAGAGCGTGTTCTGGGGCCGAGCAGACCGTTGGTGGCACGAGTAAAGCAACTACATATGCGTGAGATACTGCTGAAATTGGAAACAGGATACTCACCCAGGCGGGTACGCAATTTGTTGACAGAGGTAGAGCAGTCTATTCATAAAATAAAGGAGTATAAATACGTCACATTTAGCTACGATGTGGACCCTATGTGATCTGAAGACAAAAAAACCGGCATCACACTGAGGTAATGCCGGTTCATTTCCATTATTCTGCCGATATCTTACCGGACTTACAATTATTTCATTTCAATCTCTTCCTTCAGGTCAATCTCGTTTCCGTCTTTATCATAGAAGACATACTGCAGGAATCCCAGCTTCTGATCGGGGATTACTTTCAAACCTACATTGTATTTTTTCTTCCATTTAAACTTCAGCGAAAACAATCCTTGCTGAACGAACGCTGCAACATAGGGGTGTATGTGCAGACTGAATTTCTTCACTTTTAGCTTGTTGACCAGGTAATCAATCTTTCCCTCCAGGGTGTCGGTGAAAAGAATTGAGGCCTTGATCTTACCTTTACCAAAGCAAGTGGGGCATTCTTCGCTTGTGGCAATTTCCATTTCGGGGCGTACACGCTGACGCGTGATCTGCATTAAACCGAACTTGCTCAATGGTAAAATATTGTGTCTGGCACGGTCACCCGACATCAACTCCTGCATCTTGGAGAGCAGCTTGTTGCGATGCTCCCCCTTACTCATGTCAATGAAGTCGATCACAATAATGCCGCCCATGTCCCGTAGCCGTAGCTGTCGGGCGATCTCCTCTGCGGCAGCCAGGTTCACCTCATAGGCACTGTCCTCCTGTCCCAGCTTCGATTTGTTGCGGTTACCGCTGTTCACATCGATAACGTGCAGGGCTTCGGTGTGCTCAATGATGAGATAGGCACCGTTCTTGAACGTAACAGTTTTACCAAAGAGCGATTTGATCTGTTTGGTGATGCCGAAATTGTCTAAGATGGGCAATGCTCCGGAGTAGTCTCTGACCACGTTCTTTCGTTCCGGTGCGATGATGCTCACATATTCGGCGATCTGCCTACTCACGTCCTTGTCGTTGACGTGAATCTGTTCGAATGAGGGACTGAAGATGTCTCTAAGCAAGGCCACAGTACGTCCCGTCTCCTCAAAGATGAGGGAGGGGGCTTTGGCTTTCATGATCTTGCCGACATGATCATCCCATCGTTTCACCAGTACCTTCAGCTCTGCATCGAGGTCAGCAACCCTCTTTCCTTCGGCATTCGTCCGAATGATAACACCGTAGTTCTTGGGTTTGATACTTTGGATGAGCTGGCGGAGCCGGGCGCGTTCTTCGCGCGATTTGATCTTCTGCGATACCGATACACGGTCGATAAATGGAATCAACACCATAAACCGACCCGCGAAAGAGATCTCGGCCGTTAGACGGGGCCCTTTGGTTGAGATTGGTTCTTTGGCGATCTGAACCAGTATCTCCTGCCCAACCTTGAGGATATCCGAGATGGATCCTTCCTTATCGATTTCGGGTTTCAGCTTCATCTTCTGAAGCTGTGGAATCTTTTTCTTGTCTTCAACCATCTTCTGGAAATCCAGAATAGAATTGAATTCAACCCCTAAGTCTAAATAGTGAAGAAAAGCGTCCTTTTTGTGTCCCACGTTCACAAATGCAGCGTTAAGGGCGGGCATCAGTTTTTTCACTTTGCCCAGATAGATGTTACCAACCGCAAAAGAGCCTTCCTGGCTTTCCTGTTGCAATTCTACCAGTTTTTTATCTTCGAGAACGGCAATGGTAATCTCTTTTGGTTGAACATCCACCACAAGTTCGCTTGTCACAATTTTTCTTTTTTTTAATGTTTACATAACTGTTCGGGCTTCTGTCTTCACAACAGAAAGGAGGTTCACGCTTGAACCACTTCCCTGTCAAATATACAAAGAACAAACTTAATTTCCGAATGGTTTTTTTTAAGTTTGTTCCTGTATTGTGGTGTAAAAAAAATCTACGGCTTACTTTTTCTTCTTATGCCTGTTTTTTCTGAGTCTTTTTTTACGCTTGTGAACTGACATCTTATGCCTTTTCCTTTTTTTTCCGCTTGGCATGTTTGTATCTCCTTTAAATATTAATTATTTGGTTTCCTTCACCTGTGTAACAAATGTTCTTGCAGGCTTAAAAGCAGGAATGTTGTGCTCTGGAATGATGATAGTGGTATTCTTTGAGATATTACGTGCAGTCTTCTGTGCTCTTTTCTTCACGATAAAGCTGCCAAATCCTCTCAAATAGACGTTCTCGTTGCTTGCCAATGAATCTTTCACCACTTCCATAAAAGATTCAACCGTTGCCAATACCGATGCTTTGTCTACTCCGGTGTTTTTCGCAATTTCATTTACAATGTCTGCCTTAGTCATTTTATTTATATTTTAAAATATTAATAATATTAGCGTATACCAATAAGTAAAATTTTGGATTGCAAATATATAGCTTTTTTTTCAACACCGAAAATTATTGTTGCTAATTTTTCTCTTTTTTTTCTCTTTTCGCTGAAATTGCACATTTTACATTAGATTTGCAGCAAAATGGAAAAAGAAGATATTAGCGGTGTGAATATACACCCCATCGCCATACGTCTGTTGAGTTGGTATAGTGAGTATAAAAGAGATCTACCGTGGCGCAACAACAACGATTCCTATCAGATCTGGATCTCGGAGGTGATTCTACAGCAGACAAGGATTGACCAGGGCATCGGATATTATCTCCGTTTCCTGGAGCGCTTCCCCAATGTTGCCTCACTGGCGTCGGCAAGTGAGGAAGAAGTGTTAAAGGTATGGCAGGGGCTCGGTTATTATTCACGGGCACGCAACCTTCACCAGGCCGCCCGACAGATCATCACTCACCATAACGGAATTCTACCCTCCAGTTACCACGGATTAATTTCACTCAAGGGGGTTGGAGCATATACGGCTGCAGCAGTGGCATCGATTGCCTTTGGCCTGCCTCATGCCGTATTGGATGGCAATGTATTCCGAGTACTAACGCGCCTCTTCGCCATCGAGACTGCAATTGACTCTCCCATCGGTAGAAAGATGATCAGTGAGATCGCTCAATCTTTACTGCCGGAAGAGGATCCAGGAAGTTACAACCAGGCAATCATGGATTTCGGTGCGCTGATCTGCACCCCACTACAACCTCGCTGCAACGCATGTGTTCTGCAGGAGAGCTGCATGGCTTACGCCAAGGGAGATGTTACGATTTACCCTATCAAAGAACGTAAAACGAAGATAAGCAACCGCTACTTCCATTATTTTCACATCCTGCAGGGAAATCGTACCTACCTGCAGAAAAGAAATCAGCCTGGCATATGGAGGAATCTGTATGAATTTCCAATGATTGAAACGATGCAACCTGCCGATTTCATGCAATTGAAACAGACAGATGCGTTCAAAGAGCTTTTTCCGGAAGTGACAACACTATCGTTTGAGCCCAAGCTCGTATTACGCCACCAATTAACCCACCAGCATATTCACACCCGTTTTTATCAGGTAGAGATCCCCGAAAGGGTTACCTTCACTCCTCCATCGGCATTGTTTGTCACCCAATCTGAGGAGCTTCACAATTATCCAGTATCCCGCCTCATGCACAAGTACCTCGAAACAATTTAAAAAAAAGATTGCCATTTTCAAAATTATCAGTAATTTTGTTCATTAGCGTATCACTATTCTTTAACCCTAAAAATTAAATTCAGTTATGTCGGTAAACAAAGTTATCCTGATTGGAAATGTGGGACGCGATCCCGAGATGAAGTATTTTGACAATGACGTGGCCAAGGCCAACTTTACGCTGGCAACTAGCGAAAGAGGTTATACCACGGCAGGAGGCACACAGGTACCGGAGCGTACCGAATGGCACAATATTGTTTGCTGGAGAGGATTGGCCCAGATTGCAGAGAGATTCGTAAAGAAGGGTACTTTGCTCTACGTGGAGGGAAAGATTCGCTCGCGGTCATACGACGACCAGAACGGAGTCAAGAGGTATGTCACCGAAGTGGTTGCAGACAGCATAGAGCTAATGAGCCGCAAATCGGAAGAGCAGACAAGAGATAATGGTGGAACTGGACGTGATTTTCAGGAAAACATCAATACGCCCGACATCCCTGACAATACGTCGGAGGAGGATGATTTGCCGTTTTAAATAAAAGATCGTATTTTTGCAGGAGAATGTTTTTGCATTGATTTATCAACAGATAATGGCGGAAACATTCTCCCTGTTCATTTAAACTTTTGTCAATTGGACCCTGACCCTTTATCGCAATTATCTCATCTGCTGCAGATCAACAACCCGGTAGCTTACAAGCTATTTTTTATCATTTTATTGCTGTTGCTGATTCTGATCAACGCCCTCATTTCGGCCTTCGAAAGCACTTTTAAACGAATTAACACAGATGAAGCAGAGGAGTTGCACACATCACAACAACCTTCAAAGATTCGACTCTCAAGACTACTGAGAAAACCGGAGCGGGTGCTTTCCTCCGTAAGCCTGGCCAATCACCTGCTCAACCTCATCATCATCCTGCTGATCATTGCCCAGCCTTGGAACAATGAACGTTTAGCGGTTATAAGTGGGGATATGTTGTTTATCCGCTCTGCCATCTCTTTTGCCGTAATTATTATCTTCATCTATTTCCTTCCCAGGAAGACAGCAATACACCACCCTCTTCGCTTCAGCGAGAAGAATGTGAATTTAATCAGGTGGATTGACCTGTTGATGGCTCCACTTTCGGGAATGTTGGTGAGAGCAAATACAGCCCTGATTCCTTCCCGCGCGCAAAACAGACATGATATATCTGTCGACGAGCTCTCAAAGGCACTAGGGATCACTTCCGACGAAGCGAGGGGAGAGCAGGAGAAAGAGTTGCTGGAAGGAATCATCCGCTTCAGAGACAAGATGGTTGGTGACATCTTTGTATCACGTACCAACATGGTGGCACTCGATATACTCACCCCTTTCCGTGAGGTGATAAGATTCATCGTGGATGCCGGTTATTCACGCATCCCGGTCTATGTAGAAAATGCTGACACCATCAAAGGAATTTTATATGTGAAAGACCTACTGCCTCATCTAGACAAGACAGGCAACTTCAAATGGCAGTCACTCATCCGACCGGCCTACTTTGTGCCGACGACAAAACGGATTGATGACCTTCTGGAGGAGTTTCGGTCCCAAAAGAACCATATGGCCATCGTGGTGGATGAGTATGGAGGGACCGCCGGACTGGTCACCATGGAGGATATTCTCGAAGAGATCGTGGGTGATATAAGTGACGAATACGATGAAGAGCAACCCTTCTTCACGATGACTTCCGACGGGTCCTATCTCTTTGAAGGTAAAACCCCTCTGGAGGAATTTATTCGCCTCACCAACCTCCCGGAGAAGGATTTCGAGTCCATGCAGGAACAGGCTGACACGCTTGCAGGTCTGCTGCTGGAATTGAAAGGTGATTTTCCCAAACGGAAGGAGAGTATCACTTATCGTGATCATCATTTTGTGGCCGAAGAGATGAGCAAGAAAAGGATTACAAAGGTGCGGTATATTCCACCAGGAAAATTGATGAAAGATTAGATCAACGCTACGCAAAAGCCAAGGTTTGTAAAAGATGCTGATCAGAAAAGAATATATTCAGTCGGGGGCTTTACTGGGCATCTGGAAAATAACAGAGTCCAGGGATGAGCTACTGGCCCAATTTCCGGCTTCATTGCGCAACGAGGTAAATCATTATCTGGAAAATATACGCTCAGAGAGACGATCCATTGAATGGCTTTCTACAAGGGTGATGCTTTTTCAGCTTTTGGGAGAAGAGAAGATTATTCAAAACAAGCAGGACGGCAGTCCATACCTGGAGGGGGGAGACCAATCTATAAGCATCTCCCACACACGTGAGTATGCAGCTATCTTGTTGCATCAGAACCTCCCAGTGGGGATTGATATTGAGACGCGTACCGAGAGGGTATCACGTATCGCCTATAAGTTCATAGCTGATAATGAATACATCGATCCCCAACAGAAAACAGTACATCAACTACTCCACTGGTCGGCTAAAGAGAGTCTCTTTAAACTGATCGGCCTACAGGGGATCGACTTCAGGGAACACCTTCACATTGATCCCTTTACCCCGGCCCCAAAGGGTATGATGCAAGCCCGCGAGACACGCTCTCTCACCCCCAGTGCTTACACCATCTACTATGAGGTCCATCCTCACTATGTGCTCACCTGGGCCATAGGCTAAAAAAAACGCTCCAAGGTTGAACCTTGAAGCGTCTTTATAATATTTGTCAGTCACTTCTATCACACGTTCAGCGTTACACGCTTGAACATGGTCACTGAAAGCTCTTTGTCATTCTCTTTCAGGAACTGCTCAATGGTCTTCTTGCCATCTTTCACATACTCCTGTTGAAGAAGGGTTGACTCCTTGTAGAACTTCTGAAGTGCACCTTCAGCAATCCTGTCAAGAAGGTTCTCCGGCTTGCCGGCTTCACGGGCTTTATCACGTGCAATCTCAAGTTCCTTCTCCTTCACTTCGGCAGGGATACCTTCCGGAGTAACAGCGATAGGGTTCATGGCTGCCACCTGCATGGCAATGTCGCGTGCCACCTGTTCGTCGGCAACAACCTTGTTAAAGCCTACAATCGTAGCCAGCTTGTTTCCCATGTGAATATAGGAAGTGACATAGGGAGCAGTGAGATGCTCATAGAATCCAAGCTCCATCTTTTCACCCGTAGCACCAATCTTGTCGGTGATCAGCTGTGAAACGGTACCGTTGGAAAGCTCCAGAGCCAACAACTCATCAAGTGTTTCGGGCTTGTGAGCAATAGCCGCATCGAGGATCTGACGCGTGAGGGCTACAAACTCTTCATTTTTCGCCACAAAGTCGGTTTCGCACTGCAGAGCTACCACTGCTGCAAAATTGCCATCAGTGGCGGCCAGTACACATCCCTCGGATGCCTCACGGTCCTCACGTTTGGCGGCTACCACCTGTCCTTTCTTGCGGATGATCTCCATCGCCTTGTCGAAATCACCGTTCGCTTCGTTCAATGCATTCTTGCAATCCATCATTCCCGCACCTGTCATTTTGCGCAAATGCTGGATATCTGCCATCGTTACTGCCATATTCTTATATTTCGTTTTTGTTGTTTTAGGTTATTCGTCTACCTCAGCATCCTTGGTAAACTTGCTAACCACAGCTGCCTTCATTGCTTCGGTATCTTCTTTCTTTACACGCTCTTTCTTGGCTGCTTTCGACTTGCGTTCGCGGCGCTGTGGTGCGTCGTCGTCCTGCTCTTCAGCAGCTGCGGCATCGGCCTTTTCAACCTTACGCTCATCAAGACCTTCCTTGATCTCGTTGCAGATATAACCCATGATCATGTCAACTGCTTTCGCTGCATCGTCGTTGGCAGGAATCACAAAGTCAATGTTCGAAGGATCAGAGTTGGTGTCTACGATACCAAAGACCGGAATACCCAACTTCTCTGCTTCCTTCACTGCGATTTGTTCTTTCATCACATCCACTACGAAGATAGCAGAGGGAAGACGGGTCAGGTCCTGGATGGAACCAAGGTTCTTTTCCAGTTTGGCACGCTGACGAGTCACCTGCAACTTCTCACGCTTGGAGAGGGTGTCGAAAGTGCCATCCTTGATCATCTTGTCGATGCTGCTCATCTTCTTCACCGCCTTACGAATGGTAGGGAAGTTGGTCAGCATTCCACCGGGCCATCGTTCAATCACGTAGGGCATGTTCACACTCTGCGCTTTTTCTTCGATTACCGGCTTTGCCTGTTTCTTGGTAGCCACGAACAAGATTTTCTTGCCCGATTTCGCGATCTGTCTCAGAGCTGCAGCAGCTTCTTCGGCTTTGGCGATCGTCTTGTAGAGATCTATGATGTGGATTCCGTTACGCTCCATGAAGATGTAGGGAGCCATCGCGGGATTCCATTTTCTTTTGAGGTGACCGAAATGCGCTCCGGTCTCCAGCAGTTCGTCAAATACTAATTTTGCCATGTTTTGTTTGTTGATTGATTCGTTTACTTTCTTTTTCTAAACCGAACCGCAAGGTAAATGATCCTTGTGGGTGTATACCACTGGCCTGGAAAATGTCCTTGCGGTTTAGATACTAAACGTTGGTGCCTCTGAGGCAACATTATCTGAGTAATCGGCCTGTTCAGCCACACGCGGCGACTGAACGGCTGATCCCAATAAGTTTAACGTTTGGAGAACTGGAACCTCTTTCTGGCCTTGGGCTGTCCCGGTTTCTTACGTTCCACAACTCGTGGGTCACGAGTCATAAATCCTTCTGCTCTCAGTGCGGATTTATCTTCCGGATTAATCTTTACCAGTGCGCGGGCAATACCCAAACGGGCTGCTTCCGACTGTCCCTTGTAACCTCCACCGTCGAGATTGATACGGATATCATATTTTTCCAATACATTCAACGTATTCAACGGTTGTTTCACCACGAACTGAAGGATAGAAGAAGGGAAATAATTATCCAGATCGCGTTTATTGATCACAATTTTGCCGCTGCCCTCGGTCAGATATACACGAGCTACCGCTGCTTTGCGTCTTCCTATTGCATTTACTGCTTCCATCTCTTTTATTTTAGCGTGTTAATATCCAGTTTTTTGGGCTTCTGTGCCTGGTGCGGGTGCTCTGTGCCGGCATAAACATGCATGTTTAGCAGGATGGCATCACCCAACTTGTTCTTTGGCAACATACCCTTCACTACCTTGCGGAACAGCTTTTCCGGGCTCTTGGCCATCAGTTCGGCAGGTGTGAACTCACGCTGTCCACCGGGATATCCCGAATAACGATAGTAGATGCGGTCGTTCCACTTGTTTCCCGACAGTTGTACCTTATCGGCATTCAAGATGATCACATTGTCTCCGCAATCAACGTGCGGGGTGAAGCTGGCTTTGTATTTTCCTCTCAGCAGCTTGGCTACTTTTGAACAAAGACGACCCAAGGGCTGTCCGGCTGCATCAATCTCAACCCATTCCTTCTGTGCCGTTTCCTTGTTCACAGAAATTGTTTTATAACTTAGTGTGTCCACTGTGTTGTTAGTTTTTTAATTCGTAAATAATTGTGGAGTCGATTTATTCCGCTCTAATTTTGTCTTGCTAAGGGACATAAATAGGCAAATAATAAGCTATAAATCAAACTCTTAATTGATAAAAACTAATAATCGGACTGCAAAGTTACAATAATTCAGTTTATTAACAAACAATTTCAGCCCTTTTTATCACCTGAGAAGTGAATTTCATATCTACAAAAGCATGTGGCTACAGCGTTACTTTTCAGCACTCTTGGCTCTGCAAAAAGGAGTAACAGGCGAATGGGGCAAAAAAAAATTCATTCTACTTTTTGTCAGAATCCAAAATTAGTGTATCTTTGCACCCACAAAAGAGGGCCCCGTAGCTTAACTGAATAGAGCATCTGACTACGGATCAGAAGGTTACAGGTTTGAATCCTGTCGGGGTCACACTTCCTCACACCTGCAGTTCATAGAATTGCAGGTGTTTTTTGTATGGTGTTATTACAATCAAAATGTGATTGACCATCAATCATCCAACAACCTCAGGGAGCGATATTCGGTC
>JAAZLV010000161.1 GCA_012799155.1 Bacteroidales bacterium
ATCTCACGGTAGAGCTCCAGCGAAGGGCCTTGCAACATGCCATCCTTGGAAATGTCGGTGCAGATGACATACGCTACTCCTTTTGTTGCAAAGGAGGCAATGAAATCCACCACATCCTCCTCTGACTGTTTCTGCCATCCCTGTGTGGCAATCTTCCTGTGATGACTGTCGGCACCGAGGATGATCCGTTCCGCTCCGTAGTGCTCCAACCATTGCAGGAAGAGTTCCGGCTGCTGCTGTGCCACGCTGCCGCCGGTAATTTGGGCAGCGCCGTTCTCGAAGGCGATGCGTAGATCATCATCACTTTTGATGCCACCGCCAAAATCGACCTGCAGTGAGGTGCCTTCGGTGATCTGCCTTAGCACGCCATGATTGACAATATGTTTGGAGCGTGCACCATCAAGGTCTACAAGGTGAAGATAGCGAATGCCGTGATCTTCAAACTCTCGGGCCACGTCGAGCGGGTTGTCACGATAGGTCTTTTGTGTTGCGTAATCGCCTTTTGTGAGACGGACACACTTGCCGTCGATGATGTCTATGGCGGGAATGATTCTCATTATAAGCCTGATTGAATTGGTTGTTACATTTTCAGGAAGTTGTACAGCAGTTGTTCTCCCACGCTGCCCGACTTCTCCGGGTGAAACTGTGTGGCGAAGAAGTTATCCTTTTGCATGGCAGCACTGAAAGGGAGGAGATAATCGCAGGTTGCGATTGTCTCTTCGCACAGGCCTGCATAGTAGCTGTGCACGAAATAGTAGTCATCTTTACTGTTAGCTCCTTCAAACAGGTGTGATTTCATTGATGAAAGATTGTTCCATCCCATATGGGGTATGATTCCTTTTGCGGGAAACCGCTTCACCGTGGTGTGGAAAATACCAAGGCATTGTGTGTTGCCCTCCTCTGAATGTTCACACATCAGTTGCAGACCCAGGCAGATACCCAGCACCGGCTGCGTTAGCGATTGAATGATCTTGTCCAACCCTCTCTCTCTTAAATAGGATATGGCACTCCCTGCTTCACCTACACCGGGAAAGATTACCTTCTCTGCTTGACGGATCTCATCAATGTTACCTGTAACTTTGCACTGGTAACCGAGCCGTTTCACTGCGTTTTCAACAGAGGTGATGTTCCCAGCGTTGTATTGAATGATTGCAATCATCTTATATCACTCCTTTCGTGCTGGGAATACCTGTTGTCTCTCCCCTTTTGACTGCCATCTTTATGGCACGGGCAAATGCCTTGAAGATCGCCTCAATCTTGTGGTGTTCGTTCTCACCCTCTGCACGGATGTTCAAGTTGCATTTTGCACTGTCGCTGAAGGATTTGAAGAAGTGGAGGAACATCTCGGTGGGCATGTCGCCCACCCGTTCACGTTTGAAGTCGGCATCCCATACCAGCCAGGGACGTCCTCCGAAATCGATTGCAGCCTGCGCCAGACAGTCGTCCATCGGGAGCATGAAACCGTAGCGCGAGATCCCTTTCTTCTGTCCCAGTGCCTGCAGAAATGCTTCACCCAGAGCGATGCCGCTGTCCTCAATGGTGTGATGCTCGTCGATATGAAGGTCTCCCTTTACCTTTACAGTCATTCGGATTCCACCATGACGGGCAATCTGTTCGAGCATGTGATCGAAGAATCCCACTCCTGTTGAAATGTTGCTGCCGCCACTCTCGTCAAGGTTGACCTCTACCAGGATATCTGTTTCGGAGGTCTTGCGGTGCACCCTACCGGTACGTGGTTGTTCTTTCAAATAGCGGTAGATCTCACCCCAGTCGGAGGTGGTAAGATCCGCTTTCTGATGTGAATCATTGCTTAACAGGATGGATTTACATCCCATGTTTATAGCAAGTTGTATGTCCGTTTTTCGATCCCCAATTACAAATGATTCCGCCAGGTTGTAGTTCCCTTTCAGATAGTGGGTGAGCATGGCTGTACCCGGTTTACGGGTGGGTAATTGTTGGTGCGGGAAGGAACGGTCAATCAACACCTCGCTGAACCGTACTCCTTCGTTTTCAAAGGCACGGATGATCTTGTTGTGTGCGGGCCAGAAAGTCTCCTCCGGGAAGGAGTCGGTACCAAGGCCATCCTGGTTGGTGACCATCACCAGTTCATATTCCAGTTCTGCCGCGATACGGGAGAGATACTGAAACA
>JAAZLV010000022.1 GCA_012799155.1 Bacteroidales bacterium
AGACGCTGATACGTTTCTTGCCGTTGATCACCAGGCGGATGGCCATCTCAAAATCGACATCCTCATCGATATAAAGGAAGTTGTTGCCGCGACCGCTCACGATCACCGGTACTGAGGCATGCTCCTGTACGAAGTGAATCAATCCCTCCCCACCGCGTGGGATGATCAGGTCCACCCCCCGGCTGTTATCTCGGATAAGTTGTTGTGTTTCCTCGCGGTTGAGGTTGAGGTACTCCACCCAGTGAATCTCTTCACCGTTGACGGTGAGGGCTTCCTGCCAGAGACGGGTGAGCAGCGTGTTGCTATGAAATGCCTCCTTGCCCCCTTTCAGCAGGATGCGGTTGCCCGCCTTGAAGGCAGTGGCTGCAGCCTCGATGGTGACATCGGGGCGGGATTCGTAAATGATCAGGATGGTGCCGAAGGGAACAGTGCGGTTTTCGATCTGCAACCCGTCTTCACGGGTGTGTTGGTATAAAATTTTACCTTCCGGGTCGGCCTGGGCAGCCACCTCCTCCAGGGAGTGGATCATCCCTTCAATCTTGGTTCCGTCTACTTTCAACCGGTCGCGCATTGATGCATCCATATCGGGAAAAGCATCCATGTCGACACCATTGGCATGTATGATCTCATCACCCTGTCGTTTGAGCAGTTCTGCCAGGGTTTTCAGCACGTTATTCTTTTGGGAGCTCTTCATCAGTCTGTTTAAAAAAGTAATGAATCAGGCCCCAAAGGTAACAAATTATTCGATAAGAGCTCCTTTTTCTGCCAAAAAGGATTCGGAAAGGCGCAGGCTGTCCATCTCCTGCAATACCCGTTCATGTACCAGGCGGAAGCTATCCAGCAGCTCCGGCTTCACCGGCAGGGAGGGGGGTGCCTCCATTGTGAGCGGGTTGATGGGCTGGTTGTTCTTGTGTACACGAAAGTCGAGATGGGGGCCGGTAGAGAGGCCGGTAGATCCCACATAGCCGATCACATCTCCCTGCTTCACACTCTTCCCTTTCTGAATACCCTTTGCAAAGCGGCTCAGGTGCATGTAGGTGGTGGTGTAGGTGCTGTTGTGTCGGATCTTGAGATAGTTGCCGGCACCCCCCCGCTGAAAAGCTTTCTCTATCACCACTCCATCACCGATGGTTTTTACCGGTGTACCGGATGGAGCGGCATAGTCTACCCCATGATGGGGGCGATAGCGCTTCAGTACAGGGTGGAAGCGGGCGTTTGAGAAGCGGGAGCTGATGCGGAAGAAGTCGAGGGGAGCTTTCAGAAAAGCCTTTCGAAGGCTGTTACCCTCCTCGTCGAAGTACTCTCTCACGGAATCCTGTTCAAAAGGAATGGCCCGGTATTCCTTGCCACGGTGAGTGAAAGCAGCTCCCTCAATGGAGGTAATTTCCACGAAGGTGGTGTCGTCTACCCACGCCTCGTCATACATCATTCTGAACGCATCGCCCTCCTTCACATCGAAGAAATCGATCTGCCAGGCGTAGATATCGGAGAGCTTGAGTGCCAGCATGGGGGTGGCACCCGATGCGATGATGGCGTTCCATAGTGAGGAGGTGATGGTGGCTTCACTGTACCTGCGGTGCAGTGTGACCGGCTTGGAGGAGGCCCACGCGGTGAGGCTGTCGCCACGCAGGTCCACCACCACGTAGTCGGTGATGGAAGGTTCAAAAACCAGGTAGTGTATCGCAGCCAGGCTGTCACGTTGGCTCATCACCGCGTAGCGGTCGCCGATCTGTAGCTTCGAAGGTGGATAGTGGGGTGTCACCACCCGGGTGATCTGTTCTGCTTCACTGCCTGTGAATCCCAGCTGTCCCAATATTGAGGAGAGATGATCGCCTTTCTCTATTTGATGAAAAGCTACATCGAGCGTGTCCACACAGATGCCGTACTGGGTTAACTGACAGGGTTCAGGAGTGTCAAGATTTTCATTCTGGGATGATTCCTGTTTCAATGCACAGGAGATGGTGAAGAGTATCACCAGCAGATAAGTAACTGTCCGTAGAATTTGTTTACGTGCTAACATCTGCCAAAGATACTTTTTTGAGACAAAAAAGACAAAAGATGCTGGAGGAAATATTAAACGTTCTTCAATCATATCTGTCAAACTGCCAATGAAACAACGCAAAACTGAAAACCAATCTTTCAAAAACCTTTTCCACAACCTGCTGCCCTATGTGAAACCCTACAAAGGGATGATTCTGGGCACGCTGTTGCTCACCCTCGTGGGCTCTTTTGCCGCCCAGGTGAACCCATTGATCGTGAACGAAACTGTCACCCGTGTGGAGAGCCTGCTGCGACAGCCCGACCCGTTTGAGAACGGACTGAAACTGCTGCTGGTGATCTCGCTGATCATGCTGGCAAATGAGCTGCTCAACATCGCCATCCGCTTCGGGCAGAAGTATTTCGGGGAGAAGATCCGCATCCGTGTGGGGAGCGACCTCTCCCAGGCGGCGGTGGAGCGCATCCTGCGCTACCGGATGTCGTTCTACGCCGACCCTGAGAATCAAACGGGACTGCTGCAGACGCGCATCAACCGTGGGGTGGAGAGCCTTATCAGGCTGGTGCAGAATTTCTTTCTTGATATCCTGCCTCTCTTTTCCACTGCCATCATCGCCCTGGTTGTGATGTTCAATGCGAATCTCTATGTTGGACTGATGGCTACAGTGATTGTACCGGCCTACTTCTATGTGAGTCAGCGGCAGGCGTCGAAGCTGAAGGGGTGGCGCACCGAACTACGCGGTCAGCGGGAGCGGAAGAACCACGGGCTGATCAACATCATCGACTCCATCACGGTGATCAAGAGTTTCGTGAGGGAGCAGCTGGAGGGTGAGAAGCAGTACACGGTACAGATGGATATGCTGAACAACCAGCTGCAGACGAGGCAGACCAGTTATGTCTATGAGAGCCTGAAAGCATTCATCCAGCAGATAGGGGTGGTGCTGATCATCATCCTCACCGTCTTCCTGGTGCTGGATGGGCAGATGGGCATCGGTGCCATCATGATGCACATCATGCTCTTCCGCAATGTCTCCGCGCCCATCGCCCAGCTGCATCGCATCTACGACGAGGTGAACGACGCGCTGATCTATGCCGACGGCTTCTTCGGGGTGTTGCAGGACGAGGAAGCAGTGGAAAGCGGCGGCAGCGTGAAGGCGGAGAAGGTGAGGGGTGCGTTTCGCGTGGAGGGGGTGGACTTCACCTATCCCAACGGTACGAAGGCGCTCCATGAGGTGAGCCTGACGCTGGAACCGGGTAAGACGACCGCGATCGTGGGACTGAGTGGCGCAGGCAAGAGTACGCTGATCAACCTTCTCTGCAAGTTCTACCAACCGGACAGCGGACAGATCACCCTCGACGGGATCGACCTGCAGGACTATGAGAACGGATCACTGCGCAATCAGATTGGACTGGTGCTGCAGAAGAACCATATCTTCAAGGGAAGCATTTACGACAACATCCTCTATGGCAATACCGGAGCCACACGCGAAGAGGTGGTAGCCGCCGCCCGCAGTGCGTTCCTGCATGAGCAGGTGGAACAGCTGCCGGAGGGTTACGATACAGATGCCCAGCAGCTGAGCGGCGGTCAGCAGCAGCGCATCGCTATCGCACGTCTCTTTCTGAAGAACCCGCCTGTGATTTTCCTCGATGAGCCTACCGCCAGCCTTGATGCCATTGCCACCGAACACATCAAGCTGAGTCTCGATGCCATCAAGAGGGATCGCACGGTGGTGATCATCTCACACTCACTCTCCCAGATCGTGGATGCAGATACCATCTACGTGATGAAGGAGGGGCGTATGGTGGAGTGGGGCACACATGCATCGCTCTATGCGAAACAGGGTGAGTACCGTAAGATCTTCGACGCCTCTGCCCGCAGCCTCAACCTGGAGAAGATGCTCGACACAC
>JAAZLV010000162.1 GCA_012799155.1 Bacteroidales bacterium
AGGCAGGGGAAACGGCTAATATTCAGTCTCAATCAATTCATTTACATTCAATTGGCAACAGCTGAAGTAAAGTTAAAAACAGGTTAGATGAAAAAAACTGAAAGGGGAAGCAGGAAAGTAAGAAAGGAGAAGGGCGACAAAAAGAGACTTCTCCTTCTCATCCTGGCCGCGCTCTTGCTGTTTGCCATCATATCTCTATTCAGTCGCAACAGTCGGCTTTCAGAGGCCTATATGCAACATATCTATCCGCTTTTTGCCTCTCTTTTTTCCTTTCTTTCCAGCATATTCCCCTTTTCTCTCTATGATCTCTTCATTACGACTGCACTCTTGTGGCTGATTGGCATGTTTGTCAGGCTCCTCCTCCGGAAAATAGGGTGGAAAAGATTCTTGTTCATAACGGGACGGTTTGCACTGATCGTTATCGCCTGGTTCTATCTTGGTTGGGGAGTGGCCTACTTCCGTGACGACTTCTACGCAAGAAGCAAGGTGTCTAAGGCTCCCTTCGACCGTGAGAACCTAATGCGGCTCACGGAGACTATCATCGAAATGGTCAACCAGAGTTATGTGGACTGCAGCACAATGGACAAGGAGAATATCCACCTGGAAATTGAAAAATCGTATGCCACACTGCAGGAAACACTGCATCTCATCTATCCGAACGGAAAACGAAGGGCAAAACCGATGCTCTTCGAACCTATCTATAGTGGAATGGGTGTATCAGGCTATTTTGGCCCCTTCTTCAATGAAATCCATGTGAACCACTTCGGACTCCCCTTCACATACCCCTTCACGCTGGCCCATGAGATGTCGCACCAGTTCGGCATTGCAGCCGAGTCGGAAGCAAACCTCTATGGCTTCGCAGCCTGCATAAACAGCAACCACCCGATGGTACGATACAGCGGTTACGCATCAGTGTTGGGTTACCTGCTACGCGATGCACAACGATTGTTGCCCGATGCATATGATTCACTGTTGCAATCAATACGTCCTGAAGTCGTTTCAGATCTGCAACGAAACAGCGAACACTGGATGGCAGCGAGGAACAGCATCCTCTCCGATGCACAGGACAAGATTTATGATGCCTACCTGAAGACCAACCAGGTGAGCTCGGGAAGAGACAACTACTCCGAGGTGGTGGGGCTGCTGCTTTCTTTTGATTTTGTGCAAATCATAAATCAAAAGGATTAATCACACTATTATAAAAAAATCACATCCCTTCAGAAGGGGTGTCGCTTCAGACGAAGGCTGTTTGTCACTACACTGACCGAGCTCAGCGCCATGGCAGCACCGGCGATCATCGGGTTGAGCAGGAATCCTGTGAAGGGAAAGAGCACTCCCGCGGCAATGGGGATACCGATCACGTTATAGAAAAAGGCCCAGAAGAGATTCTGGCGGATGGTCCTCACCGTGGCCTGTGAGAGTCGGATTGCCCGGGGGATCCGTTTAAGGTCGGAGGAAATAATGGTCATACTGGCCACATCCATGGCAATATCGCTGCCGCTGCCCATGGCGATGCTCACATCGGCCTGTGCGAGCGCTCCGCTGTCGTTGATGCCATCCCCCACCATCGCCACTGTACGCCCTTGCTGTTGCAGTTTCTTCACCAGCTCCACCTTCTCCTCAGGCAACACGCCCCCTCGGTAGTCACTGATTCCCAAGTCCGCTGCCAGGGCGGCAGCAACCTTCTCATTGTCGCCGGTATAGATGGCTACCTCGATGCCCATGCTTTGCAACTGTGCAATCGCCTCCCTTGAGGTGGGTTTCATCTTGTCGGTGATACCAACCACACCCAGTGCCTTCTTACTGTCGGAAAACAGTGAAACGGTGTGCGCCGCATCCATTTCCAGGTAGGCCTGCTGCTTCAGGTCGGCGGGAATCACTACCCCTTTCGAAGCCAGGTAATCCATGTTGCCGATGTAGTAAGTCACATCTTCATAGGTTCCTTCGATTCCCTTACCGCTCACCTGGGTAACGGTCACTTCGTCGAGAAGGGTGCATACCTCCTTCAACTCAGCGGTGAT
>JAAZLV010000163.1 GCA_012799155.1 Bacteroidales bacterium
GCACCACAGATCGCCTACCAGAACCTGGATGTGATGTTCGGTGGCGGCAACGGCATCCTCACCGACAATATCAAGGAGCACTTCGCCAACAACGGTACCACTTTGATAAGCGACGACCGACAGGCACTACTTGACTACAACAGCACAGGAAAGGTGTGGGCCCTCTTCGGCGAGAAGGCTCTCCCCTACAACATTGACCGCAACCCCGACAAGATTCCCTCCATCGCTGAGATGACCGCCAAGGCACTGGAACTGCTCTCTAAAAAGGAGAACGGCTTCTTTCTTATGGTGGAAGGGAGTCAGGTTGACTGGGCGGCACACGCCAACGATGCCGCCACTATGATCAATGAGTACCTTGCTTTTGATGAAGCGGTGGGCAAGGCGATAGAGTTCGCCAAGGCCGACGGAAACACTGCCGTGGTGATTGTTTCCGATCACGGCAACAGCGGCTTTTCTATTGGCAGCAGTCGATGCAGTGGTTATGACCGCCTCTCTTTGGAGCAGATATTCGGTACCGTTTCAGGTTACAAGCTAAGCAGCAACGCCCTGGAGTCTATCCTAATTGAGACACCTTCAGATCAATTTAAAAGCGTCTTCATGGAGTATACCGGCATAGACCTCACAGATGATGAACTGGAGCTGCTCCTCTCCTCGAAGAACTACAAGGAGGCGGATTACACCAAGGTTGGAACCAGCAACAACCTGGCACACAACATCGGAAACATCCTGAACGAACGCACATGCTTCGGCTTTACAACCGGTGGCCATACCGGTGAAGAAGTGTTGTTGGCAGCCTATCACCCGGAGGGCGATGTGCCACGCGGCAACATACGTAACACGGAGTTGAATCGCTACCTGCAGGAGGTGAGCGGACTTGAATACTCTCTTGAACAACTCTCGGATCGCATTTTTGTGAAACATACGGAGGTGTTCGAAGGAATGAGTTACTCTATCAACCGTGACAATCCCGACTTTCCGGTACTGAAGGTGAAGAAAGGCAGAACAACTCTGGAGATCCCCGCCTTCTCATCGGTGGTAAAGAAGAACGGGAAGCCTTTAGACTTAGGCTCTGTAGTGGTTTACATTGACAAGAATGATACATTCTACATCCCTTCAAACCTGAATGAGATGTTCTGATAGATCAATGCTCAACAAACAAAAAGCTCCGCCTGTCATAAGCGGAGTTTTTTGTTATCGGCTGAAATATCAACCTGCTACTCATTCTTTTCGACCCTACTACTAAGATCACCTTGAAATGAGATCGACTGCCTGTTGAAGTCATTCACCATAAGACGGGATGTACCATTTTCCCAGATGTCGAAAGTGAAGGTCACGGGCCGGTCAAGATCCAAAATCGTGACCTTGGCCATCCAGCTGCCACGTTTCTTTCCGGGAGCGTAGCGATAGGTGAAATCGGTACTGGTAAACTGAAAACCTCCCTCACGAGGATCCATAGGTGCACGGTAGGCACGACCGTAGTAAGGAAGATAAGCTTTCACTGTATCGGGAGATACAGTCACATCATAATAAGGTGACAAAAATACCGGTTGGTAGCTGGCAGGATATGCATAAGTAGCCTCGAAACGAAAAGATGACTGCTCAACCCCCTCCCGCACCTCCATAGCCAGTTTCTCCTTCTCTGCCACTGTCTGGGAACTGCCGCATCCCCAGTATGTGAGCAATAGCAAGAAGAGACTGAATCCGTAAAATAGCTTTTTTTTCATCGTTTTCTCCTCCATCATTAATACATCACATGATTCATCGACAGATTACACCCTGTAACCCAACACAAATAACATTCATCTATTTAACAGCGTGAGAGTAAAAAAAGTTTCAGACAAAGAACTGGCGAAAAGGAAAAAAATGGAAAAGATAGAAAAGCACCATCACAACAATATTGATGTAAGCAATCCAGAGACCACCCTTTGTATGTAAACGGGTGAAATAATAGGCATTCAGGTAGGAGATCAATGATAGTGCTAGAGTGAAAAAGAAGAGTGTACTCTTCCAATAGATTACCTGTAATACCAACAAGAATATAATCAGGTAGATGACAAACTGTAACAACGTAAGAGTAAGCACTTTGTCGCGAAAGAATACACGTGTGCTGAGAATCATGTTGGAGAGGAAGAATAACACAACCAACAACAGGGCAATCCACTCCACAGCAGAAAATTCGGGAATAGATGGCAATGAGATGTAGGTATAGAATCTGAAAGGATAGAGAAAGCCGGGCAAATCATCCATCAGGTAGGCAAGGGAGAAAAGCGTGAAACCCACCAGCAGGATACCGAAGAGGTAGTTGAGGCGTGCCTTCAATTGGGGCCCTCTCATGGAGCGTTCTCCCCTCCACCAAAGGGGTACAAGCGCCAATGCACCGATATGAAATAGAGAAGCCACGGCAATCAGCACACCTGAACGGAATGAGTATAGATAGGCATCCTGCTTCTGATAAGATTGCAGAAGCGGAAAAAAAGCCAGTAACAAGGGGATTACTGCCGCCAGGGCAGGTGACATCACTAAAAAACGGGGATGTAGACTCAACAGAAAGAACGGGATTATAAAAGGCAGATTGGACCGGTTGCGGATGAGTGCAAACCTGTTGTTCATCGAATGGATCAACCAGGCGATAAGTAGCACTGCAAGCGTGGAAACAACCAGTGAGATTACAGGATCCACAAGCAGAGGAGCAGAAAATTTCCACAAATAACCGGCACCAGACAGGTGGACCGGATTGATCTCACTATTGAGAAAGAGCAGCACACGCATCCCAAGGATTACCAAGAAGGATGGAAAGATCACGAAACGACCCTCAACAAATGTTCTCCGAAAGGTTAGGAGTGATGTGCCCATATCAGAAAAGCTGAATGTCGTTGTGGCTATCGCAGGTCAAAGCCTATATCTTTACGATAGGCACACTTGTCAAAACAGAGTTTTGAAATCGATTGGTAGGATCGCACGAGGGCTTCATCCATGTTGTTACCATAGGAGGTGACTGCCAGTACACGACCGCCGGCAGTGACAACACGATGATCTTCGATTACTGTGCCGGCATGGAACAGGATGCTGTCGGTCACCTCATCCAGGCCTATAATCTCTTTCCCCTTCTCATATGATCCGGGGTAACCACCAGAGACCATCATCACTGTAACAGCCGTTCGGTCGTCAATCTCCAGCTTCTTTCTGTCTAGTGTTTCGGTAGTGACTCCAATAAAGAGATCAAGCAGGTCAGACTTGATGAGCGGCATCACCACTTCAGTTTCCGGATCTCCCATACGTACATTGTACTCAATCACCTTTGGTTCCCCCTCTACTTTGATCAAACCCAGGAAAATAAAACCCTTGTATTCTATCTTTTCTTTGCTGAGCCCTAAAATGGTTGGTTCAACGATACGGGTACGAACTTTCTCCATAAATGTTTCATCAGCAAAGGGTACAGGTGATACTGCACCCATGCCGCCGGTATTGAGCCCTGTGTCACCCTCACCAATCCGCTTATAGTCCTTGGCAACAGGCAGAATCTTATAGGAACTGCCATCGGTCAATACAAATACCGAACACTCTATACCTGAAAGAAACTCCTCAATCACCACCTTATTGCCTGCCTTACCGAACTTGCCATCCAATATTTCCCGAAGCATCTGTTTCGATTCATGCAGATCATCTAAAATCAGTACCCCCTTGCCGGCAGCCAATCCATCAGCTTTCAACACATAGGGAGAGGGAAGTGAATCAAGAAATGAATCTCCCTCAAGAATATTCTCAGGAGTAACAGTTAGATATCGTGCCGTAGGGATCTGGTTTCTTACCATGAAGTTCTTGGCAAAATCCTTGCTTCCCTCCAGTTGGGCCCCTTTTTTTGAGGGACCAATCACGGCGATGTGACAAATGTCCTCATCGTCTCGGAAGAAATCATACACACCTTCTACCAGTGGGTCCTCCGGACCAACAACAATCATGTCGATATCATGCTCCAAAGTGAATCGCTTCATCTCAACAAAGTCAGTTACCGCAATGGGTACATTTGTACCCAGCTGAGCCGTCCCTGCATTGCCGGGGGCAATGTAGAGGTTGTTCAGGTAATTGCTTTTACGTATTTTCCACGCCATGGCGTGTTCACGACCTCCGGAGCCAAGAAGAAGAACATTCATAACCTCAGTGAATCCTTTATGAAATTAATAACCACTGCCCTTGTAGCAATAGATGGGCAACAACGCACAAAGCTACTAAAAAAATTCAAAAATGCATCCAGCAGCTTTGAAAAAAGAACCATCATTCACCCTGAAACCGTTATCTTTGCATTTCAAAAATAAAAAAGATGGTTCAAAATAAAATTTGCAGCCTTTTTGGCATCCGTTATCCAATCATACAGGGAGGCATGGTGTGGTGCAGTGGCTGGAAACTTGCCGCAGCGGTGAGCAATGCAGGAGGTTTGGGACTGATTGGTTCAGGCTCTATGCACCCTGACATGTTGCGCGATCACATCACCAAATGTAGAGAGGCCACCGAAAACCCCTTTGGTGTAAATATCCCCCTCATGTATCCCCAAATTGAGGAGATCATGAAGATCGTCATCGATGAAAAGGTGCCGGTGGTCTTCACCTCCGCTGGGAATCCGAAGAGCTGGACTGCCACCCTGAAAAAAGAAGGAATCACAGTGGCACATGTTGTTTCAAGCTCCCGTTTTGCAAGAAAGGCAGCAGAAGCCGGTGTTGACGCCATTGTTGCAGAAGGCTTTGAAGCAGGGGGCCATAATGGACGCGAGGAGACTACCACCCTCACCCTGATACCGCAGGTACGCGCTGCCACAGGACTCCCCCTGATAGCTGCCGGTGGAATTGCCACAGGTGCCGGAATGGCTGCAGCCTTCGCGCTGGGCTCCGAGGGGGTGCAGGTGGGTACGCGCTTCGCTCTCACAGTTGAAAGCTCTGCCAGCGATGCCTTCAAGCAGCGTTGTATCGAACTGAATGAAGGAGACACCTTTCTCTCGTTGAAGAAAGTGAGCCCCACGCGACTGATTAAAAATGAATTCTTCCAACAGGTGCATGAACTGGAGGAGAGGGGAGCTTCGGCTGATGAACTTCGTGAACTGCTGGGACGTGGACGTGCAAAAAAAGGCATCTTCGAAGGTGATCTGATGGAAGGAGAGCTGGAGATTGGGCAGATAGCCTCTCACATCCGCGAGATCCTCCCTGCCGGGGAGGTAGTACGCAGGATGATGGAGGAGTACCGCCTGACACTGGCACGTTTATCAGAACAAACTTTTGCCTGAAAAGGGATCAAAAGATGAAACCAAAACAAAACTGAGAACCGCATTATGACATCGTTCAGAGGATCTATCATATTATTATTCATTACATTGACGTCGTTTTCCACAAAGTCAGCTGCGCAGGAAAACAGGAACTTCACACTGGAAGAGCTGATTCCAGGCGGGAATGATTATTTTCGCTTTATCCCACGCATTTCCGCATCATACCAGTGGTACGGCAACCGGCTGATGGTAACGGAAAACGACACTGTGTGGGAAGTGATCAACCCAACTGGAAGAAACAGCAAAAAGATGTGGCTTACCTTCGATGATTTATCATCCGACTCGCTGTTTGGGGAGCAAAAGGTGATAAGACTTGCCTTTCAAGAAGAGGAAAGAGATGCTGCCATCCTTACCACCAGCAATGGGGTTGCCACCTTCAATCCAAAGAAAAAAAAGATTGAGACCTTTTTCAACTTCCCGGAAAAGAGCGATAACCAAACCCTCTCTCCTTCGGGCCGGCATCTTGCCTTCACGGAGTCCAACAATCTCTATCTGCTCGACAGTGAGGGCAAAGTGTCGACAGTCAC
>JAAZLV010000164.1 GCA_012799155.1 Bacteroidales bacterium
GTCTCATGTGCCAGCAAAGCATAGTTGAACATGGCTGTCTCACGCACCTGGGAGTCGAAGTTGTTGCGTGATGCTGCTTCGAATGCCATCTGTGCTTCCTGCTTTTGGTTCAATGCCAGATAGGTCTGCCCTAGCTGCAACTGTGCATTCTGCGTGAGTGCATCCGCTTCCCCCACCGCCTGCTGAAACATTCTAAGTGCCTCATTCTGCTTGCCATTCTCAGCATAGGAGAGACCGAGGAAGTAAGCATCGCCCCTCAGTGGTCTGGCAACTGAAGAACTGTATCTCTCATACCATGGAATGGCCCGGGAAGGCTGACCGAGGCGAAAATAGCTGTTGCCTAGTATACGGTATATCTCGGTAAGGTGCTCGCTCCGTGGATATTGAGACTGGAATGATTCAGCGAGCTGAACCGCTTCATCGAGCTTACCATCGAAAAAGGTTGCCTGGGCCGTGTAGAAGGCCACTTCTTCCCGATACTCGGGATGTTCTTTCAGTGGGCGAAAGCGATTCAGTGCCGCATTGTAATCCTTGTTTGAATAGTCAATGTAACCCAGATAGAAGTTGGCTGCATCACTATACCTGTTGCTGTTGAGAGAAAGCAGGCCAAAGAGACGTGAGGCCTCCTTCAGGTTGCCCAGTTGCAGTTCCGTGTATCCCAGTCGGAAACTGTAGTCTTCCTGGTCGGTGAGGGTCAGGTAGTCCAAGTCTGCCTGCAGAAGCCAGCTGCGGGCTGCTTCCCACTCTTTTCGGTCGTAATGGGCGGAGCCTATCAGAAACATCAGCGGATGACGGTGAACGCTTTCAGGATGATTGTAGAGGAACGTTTCAAGTTGCTCGCTGCTTCCTTCGCTGCCACGTTTGAATGAAGCCACTGCCTGCATGTAGGCTGCCTCCTCCTTCATTCGCACGTCATCGCTAATGGCAGTAAAGCGAGTCAGCAGATCGTCGGCACCCGCATAGTTGCCTTCGAGGAACATCTCTTTACCCTGGTTGAAGAGCTTCTCCGGCTCCACGTGGTATACCGTCCGCTGAGCAAGCGATAGCTGCAGCAGGGACATTAGTGTCAGTAATAAGAATATTCTTTTCATGATGATCCTGATTGCTCCCTCCCGTAAATCACATCTCTATCCGGTAGGGATTAAATAACTATCTGTAAGATTTTTTCTATTCCTTTACGAATCGAAGCGAGTCCAAAAGCAGCGGGATTAATCTCTCCCGGAGCCAGGAACAACAGTTCTTCCACATCGTCGTGAGCGCCTATGGTGCTGATGTCATTCACCTTGCATCTGAAGAAGAGGTCCACGGTATGCACTTCGAAGCCTGAATATAGGTAAATATTTGGTAAGGAGAAAAGATAGCCGGTAGATGTTACAGTCAGACCAGTCTCTTCGAGTACCTCCCTGCATACTGCTTCCTCGGCGGTCTCATGCATGTCTATGAAGCCACCGGGCAAATCCAATGTTCCCTTGGCAGGCTCATGGGCACGACGGGCAACAAGTAACTCTCCCTTCTCGTTTTCGATGAGTGCAACCACCGCAGCCGAGGAGTTGAAATAGTAGACAAAACCACAGGCGCTACACTGCTTCGCTTTCTCATTCTTTACAGCGAATGATGCCGTTCCGCAGCGGGGGCAGTAGCGAAAGCTGTGAAGAGGATGTCTTATGTCTTGATTGTCGATGTTCATTTGTGTGAAATCTCAACGATACCGGTCCGGGGCAATTCCCGATTGCGCTTGTCGACTGCTGCCAGCAAGTTGCCAGCCAGCTCCGCGAAAGCCATACCAGTGATGCTATCCTGCTGTAGGGCTACCGGTTGCCCGTCGTCACCCGCCTCACGAATGCTCTGCACGATGGGGATCTGCCCCAGCAGGGCATATCCCTTTTCCGCTGCGAGCCTTTTGCAGCCTTCCTTGCCGAAGAGGTAGTAACGGTTCTCTGGCAGTTCAGCAGGTGTGAACCATGACATATTCTCCACCAGTCCCAGGATGGGGACATTCACCTTGTCGCCGGTGAACATACTGATTCCTTTGCGGGCGTCGGCGAGTGCCACCTCCTGTGGTGTGCTCACAATTACCGCCCCGGTGATGGGGAGTGTTTGTACCAGTGTGAGGTGAATGTCACTTGTCCCTGGTGGTAAGTCAATCAGGAAATAGTCTATTTCGCCCCATTCCGCATCGCCAATAAGTTGTTTCAGAGCATTACCGGCCATGGCACCGCGCCAGACCACCGCATCCTCTTTCTTTACGAAAAAGCCTATGGAGAGCATCTTCACTCCATGGTTCTCGATGGGGATGATCATGTCGCGACCATTGATCTTCTCCAGGATGGGAGCGGCATCTTCTACACCCAGCATCTTGGGTACAGAGGGACCGAAAATATCAGCATCGAGCAGTCCCACACGGTATCCTTTCTGTGCGAGGGCTACTGCCAGGTTGGTGCAGACTGTGCTTTTTCCCACCCCTCCCTTGCCGGAAGCCACGGCAATGATGTTCTTCACCCCGGGCAGCAGATCCGGTAGTGCCGGACGAGGAGGCTGCTTCGATTTCACAGTGATGTTGCCCTTGATTTCAATATCCTTGTCGCCATGCATGAGGATCGCCTGTTCGGCCATCTTCACGACCGACTTGATAAAGGGATCATTCGGTTTCTCGGTGATGAGCGAAAAACTAACCTTCATTCCTTCAATGCGGATGTCATCCTCCACCATGCCGGCAGATACTATATCCTGTCCCGTTCCTGGGTAACGCACATGTTTCAGTGCATCAATGATTAACTGTGGGTATATTGCCATATTTTTTGCTTTCAGCTTTCAGTTCTCAACTTTCAGCTTTTTGTTTTA
>JAAZLV010000165.1 GCA_012799155.1 Bacteroidales bacterium
AACTGAAAAAAGCAGATGCCGACGGGATCCTGATCGTTACGCTCGATGCGGTTGCATGGACCTTCAACCTGCGCGGCAACGATGTGGAGTACAATCCGGTTGCCGTGGCCTATGCCTACGTCTCGGAGAAAGAGAGCGTACTTTTCATCGATCCGGAGAAGCTGACCGACGAGGTTGCAAACGCCTATCTGGAACAGGGCATCCGCATTACCGGCTACGACGAGATATTCGAATATGTTGCGCACCTGCCGGAGAAGAGCTCCGTCTGTATCACCGGCAATAAGATCAACTACAAGCTGTTGCAGGCGATTCCCGCACACTGCCGCATCGTGGACATCCCCTCACCGGTGGACCTGATGAAGAGCGTGAAGAATGAAACCGAACTGAAGGGTTTCCGCAATGCCATGGTGAAAGATGGTGTGGCGCTGGTGAAATTCTACATGTGGCTTGAGAAAGCTGTTCCCGCCGGCGAAGTAACCGAGATGAAGGTGGAAGAGAAGCTGCGGGAAGTACGTTCAGAACAGGATCTCTACGTGGGCGAAAGCTTCGGCACCATTTGCGGCTATGCCGGCAATGGCGCCATCATCCACTACCACGCATCACCGGAGAGCAGCCTGCAGGTTGAGCCTAAAGGACTCCTGCTGATCGACTCCGGGGCACAGTTCCGTGACGGCACAACCGACATCACCCGCACGGTGGCAGTAGGCAAGCTGACCAAACAGATGAAGAAGGATTACACCAACGTCCTGAAGGGTCATATCGCACTGGCAACCGCCATCTTCCCTGAAGGCACCCGTGGCTCACAGCTCGACATCCTGGCTCGGAAAGCCTTGTGGGAAAACAAGCTCACCTACTGGCATGGCACCGGTCACGGTATCGGTCATTTCCTCAACGTGCATGAGGGTCCGCAAAACATACGACTGGAGGAGAACCCCACGGTGCTGAAACCGGGAATGGTCACCTCGAACGAACCGGGACTCTACCGTGCCGGCAAGTATGGCATCCGCATCGAGAACCTGATCGTCACACAGGAACATGCCCGCACTAAGGAGTTTGGCACCTTCCTCGATTTTGAAACCATCACCCTTTGTCCCATCGACACCCGTCCCATCGCCAGAAAGATGCTGACCAAGAAGGAGCGGAAGTGGCTCAATCGTTATCATCAGATGGTCTACAAGCAGTTAAGCGAACATCTCACAAACGAAGAGAAAGCCTGGCTGAAGAAGAGAACCAAAGCAATATGACACACAGATATGGGATCCGGAGTTTCGGATCCCATATCATGAAAGTCTGTTCCCATTTCCATTTTCCCTCAACCCTATTCAAAACAACCCATTTCCCAATTCAAACAACTTCAATTACATGGCTCTTATCAAATCAGTACGGGGTTTCACACCCCAATTCGGTAAAAACTGCTACCTTGCAGACAATGCAACCATCATCGGCGACGTGGAAATCGGCGACGACTGCAGCATCTGGTTCAATGCGGTACTGCGGGGTGATGTCAACTCCATCCGCATCGGCGACCGGGTCAATATCCAGGATGGAACCGTCATCCACACCCTCTACCAAAAATCGGTATCAGTCATCGGAAACGACGTATCCATCGGCCACAACGTGGTGATCCACGGTGCCGAAATCAAGGAGGGTGCCCTGATCGGTATGGGTGCCATAGTTCTGGATCATGCCGTGGTGGGTGAAGGAGCCATTATCGCCGCCGGCTCGGTAGTGCTGACCGGCACAAAAGTGGAACCGGGCAGCATCTATGCCGGCGTACCGGCCAAATTCGTCAAGAAGGTCGATCCCGAACAATCGAAAGGGATGAACCAGAAGATTGCCAACAACTACCTGATGTATGCCGGTTGGTTCCAGGATAACGAGGAGGAGTAAATCAAAAATCCTGCTTGTCAAAAAAAAGATAAGGGCTGCCACCTAAGTGGGCAGCCCTCTTTGTTTATTGATTCCCTTTCCTGCCGGAGGGCACCATCTTGTATAGTTGGTCGTTGGGACGAATCTTCTCATTGGTCTTCATGGAGAAATGATCCCCTTTCACCGCCTCGGGAACGGACTGCAAATTGACTCTTAAGTCATCGGCAGTAAGAACCAATGCACCGGTAGTGGGGCCGGTGATCAGCAGCTCATCACCCTGCTTTACCGACTGGGTCTCCACCAGGAATTCAGTCACCCCAAGGTTGCCGAAATGCTTGATTACTTTTCCTACATACACCTTACGCTTTGTGGCACCAGAGCCATACCGGTGCGTCCATTCACCCAACCGCTGACCCAGGTAATAGCCATCCCAGAAACCCCGGTTGAAGACAGTGGCCAGGCGTTCGTTCCAGTCGTTGATCTTCTCCTCCGTGAAACTGTTAATGCAATAGGCCTCAACAGCCTCTCGGTAACATGTGGTGACAGTACGCACATATTCAGGACCGCGCGCCCTGCCCTCGATCTTGAAGACCCGTACACCGGCATCCATCATCTTGTTCATGAAGTGGATGGTTTTCAGATCCTTGGGCGACATGATGTATTCGTTGTCGATTTCCAGTTCGATCTCACTATCCCTGTCCTTCACGACATAACCCCTGCGACAGATCTGATTGCAGGCACCCCGATTGGCAGAGAGGTTCTTCTCGTGCAGGCTAAGGTAACACTTGCCGGAAACCGCCATGCAGAGGGCTCCGTGGGCAAACATCTCAATGCGGATCAATTCCCCCGAAGGTCCCTTGATCTGCTGCTCGAGGATGTCGCGATGGATGGCAGCCACCTGGTCGAGGTTGAGCTCTCTTGCCAGCACCACCACATCGGCAAACTGTGCATAAAACTTCAACGACTCGCTGTTGGTGATGTTCAGCTGTGTGGAAAGGTGTACCTCCACCCCGATGCTGCGTGCATAAGTCATCACCGCCACATCGGCAGCAATGATGGCGGAGAGCTGTGCTTCACTGGCGGCATCCACGATCCTGCGCATCAGTGCCAGATCGTTGTCGTAGATGATGGTGTTGACCGTGAGATAACTCTTCATATTGTTTTCACGACAGATCTTTGCAATCTCATGCAAGTCGTCTATGGTGAAGTTATTAGAGGAACGGGCACGCATGTTGAGGCCTTCGATGCCAAAGTAGATGGAGTCGGCACCACCCTGAATGGCTGCCGTCAATGATTCGTAGGATCCGGCAGGGGCCATTATCTCATAATCGGTAGAATTGTTCATTGAGAAGCTGTCATAATTTTACACAAAGGTACAAAAAAGGAAGCAACATGAGCCATCACCCATCGGTTCCTGAATCGTTCAATCCATCGGAAAATATCAAAATGATTCTATCCTCACCAACAACTGAGAGTAAAAGGAGAATAACCCAATTGCTGATGCAAACAAAGATGACGAACAGATTATAAAAAAAACGGGTCTGTTCCACAGTGAACAGGCCCGCATACTTTTTCCGTCTTTGCAACGGTACATGTACCGGCTACTTTTATTCCGCCAGTTTGCTGATCATCTCTTCTGCATCATGATAGGCAGCAGTCATCACCTCCTCAGTCACGCCACCCAGCTGTGCAGCCATCA
>JAAZLV010000166.1 GCA_012799155.1 Bacteroidales bacterium
CCTGCCTGTGTGGGCAGTAGCTGCGCCAGGGTCACCCCGAGGATGACACCCAGCAGTGTGCCCAGCACACGGTGAAAGAGACGCATGCGGGTGGCGCTGTAGGTCTGTTGAAAAACAATCAGCGAGGTGAGCAGGATCCAGGCCCCTTTCTCGAAGTGGAGCAGCTGCATCATCCCGTAACCGAGCATCCAGCCTAGTGTAAGCCGTACAGCAAAGCGGAAACGAGGGTGTGCAGGCTTGAAGAGTTCCCTCAGCCCTTTTCTCTCCGGCTTGCGGTTGTAAAAAGCAGAAAGATCGATCGGGGAAGCCGTCACTAGATTCTCCCGCAGACTCTTCTCCAGTCCGGTAAGGTTACGCATCAGCAGGGAGAGTGTCAGATAGTGCGACTCCTCCTTTTCATCCTCAAGCATTCGCTGCATGGCTGTTACGGTCCACCGCAACGACAACGGATGGCGGTACGCTTCCCCACTAATCATCGATTCCGCATACTGTGCAATCGCTTTTGCCAGTTCCCGCATCAATTGTCCGAAGCCCTCAATCAGTTCATTGTTCTTCACCTGCTCCGACAGGAGGTCGTACTGCTCATGGCTGGATATGGCCCGCTCCTGCATCTCCTGCAGCAGGAACCACTTCCTGTAATAATCGCTCAACAGCGGTTGTGTTTCGGGGCTGCTCTCTTCAGAATAGCTGTAAAGATCATTCTTACAAACCTCAATCTGCTGTGCCAGACGGGTGTTCTTTTGTGCCAGCTGGGTGCGGATGGAACGCTGCATCGTGGGGTTGCTGGGGAAGAGACTTGCTTTCAGTTCGATATACTCCGCCAGGTAGCGGAAGCCGTAGGAGAGATGATCGTTCAACAACCGGTAGGGACGATGATAGAGCAACAGGATCGAGACCACCGAGTAGCAGAGGGCACCGGTGGTGAGAAGCAACGATTGCTGATACCAGCTGTCGCTGTTGTCTGCGCCCAGCATGGTGTAGACAAGAATCAGCAGAGCTCCAAATGTGACTCCCTGCAAACGGGAGTCGATGCCGCCGACCAGCACAAGGGCAAAGGCCATGATGCCCAGCACGATGGCAAAGAGTACAGGATAAGGGAGGGTGAGCTGGGTGATGCCACTTGTGAACAGGAAGAGCAGCAGGGCGATGGAAGCCGACTTCATTCTGCCCCGCGGGTGGACGTCGGTCTCCCCCAGGGCCATGGCCACGACGCCCAGAGCGAGTGTGGTACCTACAAAGGAGTTGTGCAACAGCAGCTCTGCGGGGAGCAACAGAAAAGCAATGGAAAGAGAAACTTTCAGCGCCCACAGGTGGGGCGGGTTCTTCCAGAACAGATTGCTCCAGATTGAATCAATGTTACTTTTGATATTGCTTACCCGGGTTTTCATGCGCTTCTGCAGATGATTGGGTGAATACAGAATTACAGGGTTACATCGACCCTCACCTTGCCCAACAGGGCTTCAGGGTGATCACGGTAGGTGAAACGGTGTACATACTCTACTCGCAACAGTCCCAGGATATTGGTAATGCCGATAGTTCCCTCCATATAGGGAGTGTCTCCATAACGGTGCGATAATGCGGGAAACCTGTATAGCTCCTGTGTCCGTTCAGGATCATTCTTGTCACTCAACCGCCCATAGGAGGCTCTTAGCGAGAGCAACTCACGGAGTCCCAGCCTGTCGAGAAGGGGCACTTTTGCAAGCAACAGATTGTCACCCACAAAGGTGGTACGTATGGTAACCTGTTCATCGGCCATGAACTCGAGGGCGCGGTTGAGGAAGAAAGCGTTGTTCTCTATGTGATGGCGCTGCCGCTGGTTGGGATAGACAAGTAATGGGAATGGCACCCCGTTCCAGATCTTCGACACTTCACCCACGGCATCAAGGCGACCGGCTGTACCCAGCTGGAACCTTTTTTGTGCAGAGAACTCCGAGCGATGATAGGGCTTCTCCTCATCCATGAAATCATACTGCCCCACTGTGTGGGAGAAGAAGAAAACTGGTGAGGTTATGTCAATTGGACGCCGTTTGCGTTTTTCCTGGCGGTATGCTTCTCGCCCAGCAAAACGGAGCTGCACGCCCAGCTCGGAGGTATAAAGTGCATCGTCCTGAATATACGTACCGTCAATCCTGTTCTCGAATAGCAAATTACCTTGCGGCATCATCCTTGCCCTTCTCACCCATGCCGTCTGGGCAAAACCGTTCTTGTACTCCCTTTCATAGTTGATCTCCGCAAAATTGCGGTAGGTGGCCTGATCTTCCGAACGGCGGTAGGTGATCAGCAGCAGGTTGTTCGGTGAGCGGGGATGCATCTCGCCGGGAGAGTAGAGATCCTTCTCATAGACCAGGCTCAGGTTGTTTTTAGGAAACTCCTCCTCGTGATAAACCTTCCTGTCAAACGACCAGGTGGCTTCACCACGGTACTTGAACTGCTGGTCCCCGAAACCGTAAGCCAGATATCCTTTCAGGAAAAGATTGGGACTGAGGCGGGAGTTGGAGGCAACACCTGCTCTGAGACGTACACCCTCGATGGGATTGTAAGTGGGAAAGGTCTGTAAACGACCGAAATCGAACTTGTTGGTCTCAGGATCGCCGAGTGGAATCCAATCGTTCAGTACCAACTGCACCGCTTTGTTGAGAAAAGAACCGAAGGCACCCTGTTCTCCCTGGTTTCCACCCAATGGTGATGCAGCACCGTTGACCCCTCCCCGTGGTTGCAACGCGATAACCATGGCTTCCGGTTCATCTACATTGGAGGAGAAATAGGCAATGGGATACCCGTCCCCGACTCCTACAAGACGGTAGTGCCGGAGTGAATCGGGAACCATGAACGAAAACTCGCCTACATTGTCGGCTACTGCACCAAACTGGGTGTATTCTACAAAGACAGAGGCGTAGGGTACCGGCGTGCGATAGACAGCATCAATCACCTTGCCTTTGTAAAGGGTTTGCTGACCGTAGAGTGTGGTCTGAAAAAAAAGAATCAGAAGAACAAATATCGATTTTCTCATTCTGTATGGTTTATGCTTCGTGCTATTCCGGACTCAACAGTTCTGTAGCATGTATGGTTTCGAATCAGAAGCCACAAAGATAATAAACAATCTGTTACAGTTTCCTGTAGCGCACACGTTTCGGCTCCACATTGCCGAGACGCATCTTCTTGTTCTCCTCATACTCACTGTAGGATCCCTCAAAGTAAAATACTTCGGAGTTCCCCTCAAAAGCAAGTATATGGGTACAGATACGATCCAGGAACCAGCGGTCGTGCGAAATCACAACGGCACATCCGGCGAAGTTCTCAAGTCCCTCTTCCAGTGCACGGAGGGTGTTCACATCGATATCGTTGGTAGGCTCATCGAGCAGCAGCACGTTGGCCTCAGCTTTGAGGGTGAGTGCCAGATGCAGGCGATTGCGTTCTCCTCCCGAGAGCACCCCGCAAAGCTTCTCCTGGTCGGCACCGGTGAAGTTAAACCGGGAGAGGTAAGCGCGTGAGTTGATCTCCTTACCGCCAACGCGGATGAACTCCGCACCGTCAGAAACCACCTGGTATACTGTTTTGTTTGGGTCAATCGCCTCGTGTTGCTGATCCACATAGGCGGTCACCACGGTCTCACCCACCTCGAATGTTCCTTTATCCGGATGTTCCATCCCCTCGATCAGGCGGAAGAGGGTGGTCTTACCTGCACCATTGGGACCGATGACCCCTACGATGCCGTTGGGGGGGAGCATGAAGTTGAGGTTGTCGAACAGCAGCTTGTCGCCGAATGCCTTGGCCACGTTTTGTGCTTCAATCACCTTGTTACCGAGGCGGGGACCATTGGGGATGAAGATCTCCAGCTTCTCTTCCCGTTCCTTCTGATCCTGGTTGAGCAGTTGCTCGTATGAGTTAAGACGCGCTTTCCCTTTTGCATGACGAGCCTTGGGAGCCAGGTTGATCCACTCCAGCTCACGCTGCAGTGTCTTGCGGCGCTTGCTCACCTGCTTCTCCTCCTGCTCCATCCGTTTTGTCTTCTGCTCCAGCCAGGAGGTGTAGTTCCCCTTCCAGGGGATTCCCTCACCGCGGTCCAGCTCCAGGATCCAGCCTGCTACATGATCGAGGAAGTAACGGTCGTGCGTGATGCAGATCACGGTACCCTTGTACTGCTGGAGGTGTTGTTCCAGCCAATCGATCGACTCGGCATCAAGGTGGTTGGTAGGTTCGTCGAGCAACAGCACATCCGGCTCCTGCAGCAGCAGGCGACAGAGTGCCACACGGCGACGTTCGCCTCCTGAGAGGTGACGAATCGGTTCCTCTTCATCGGGACAGCGAAGGGCATCCATGGCTCGCTCCAGGCGGTTATCGATGCTCCAGGCATCGGCAGCATCCAGCTTATCCTGCAGCTCCGCCTGACGGTCGAACAGCCTGTTCATCTTCTCCTCATCTTCATAGTACTCCGGCAAGCCGAACTTCAGGTTGATATCCTCATACTCTGCCAGCAGATCCATGATGGGCTGTACCCCTTCGCGGACGATTTCGATGACCGTTTTGTTGTCGTCCAGCTTCGGATCCTGTTCCAGGTATCCTACCGAGAAGCTTTTATCGGAGACCACATCACCCTGGTACTCCTTCTCGATGCCTGCAATGATCTTCAGCAGGGTCGATTTACCGGAGCCGTTCAACCCTATGATACCAATCTTGGCACCATAAAAGAAGGAGAGGTAGATATCCTTCAACACCTGTTTGTGGGGCGGGAAGGTTTTGCTTACCCCCACCATGGAGAAAATAATCTTTTTATCGTCTGACATTGAATCTATATTTTGTTGTTATTTTGCTTTGACAAATTGGGATCTGGCAAACAGAAGTGCCTCAACCGGGCTTTACATCTTCTGAATCAGCCTCTTCAGTCTGACCCCCTGAAAAGGAGCACAAAGATAGTGAAAAGGATGGAAAGTTGTATGATTCACCTCTTTTTGAAATTATTTCCTACACTGGCAGTTTGTTGACTTCCTATGGAAACCTTTGAGCCATCTGTGACTGGTCAGAATCAAGAAGGGATATAGTTGATTGGCGACTCGGGTCCCAGGGGGAGTCCCAAGATAATCCAAAGAATCAGCAGCAATACCCAACCAACAAAAAAGGCGATGGAATAAGGCAGCATGTTGGCCATGATGGTTCCAAAGCCGGCGTTCTTCTGATACTTCTGGAAGAAGACGATGATCAGCGCGAAAAAGCTCATCATGGGCGAGATGATGTTGGTGATGCTGTCTCCCACCCTGTATACTGCCTGTGATAGTTCGGGAGAATAACCCAGAAGCATGAAGATGGGGATGAAGATGGGTCCCATGATGGCCCATTTCGCCGAGGCGCTCCCCATGAAGAGGTTGATGAATCCGGAGAAGATAACAAAGATGATCACCAGCGGAATCAATCCGATATTGAGGCTTCTCAACAGGTCAGCACCATTGATTGCCAGCAGCACCCCCAGGTTGCTCCACTGGAACCAGGCGACAAACTGGGAGGCGAAAAAGACCAGCACCAGAAAGGAGACCAATGTTTTGAAACTGTTGCTCATGCCATCGATCACATCAGCCGATTTTTTAAAAGTACCCACCGTATATCCGTACACAATTCCCAGTGTGGAGGCACTCAGAAAGAGAAAAGCAATGAATCCTTTCAGCAGAGGAGAGTGCAATATAGTACCGTCGGCACCCCTCAACAGACCATTCTCCGGCAGGATACCGGCCAGAATGAGTGCTCCCCAAACCAAAGCAGCGATGCCGGTGTTGCGCAGCCCTCTTCTTTCGACTGTTGTCAGCGGCACGATTTCCTCCGGTGTCACATCTCCTTCATATTTACCCAGTCGCGGTTCTACCCATCGGTTGGTTACCCAGGCCCCCAGGAAGGTAATCAGAAAAGTGGATACAGCCATGAAATAATAGTTTGCCGTGGGCATCACATAATAATCGGGATCGATGATATTGGCAGCCTCGGTGGAGAGTCCCGCAAGTAGGGGGTCGATGGTGCCGATCAGCAGGTTGGCACTGAAGCCACCGCTCACGCCGGCAAAGGCGGCTGCCATACCGGCGATAGGATGCCTGCCCAGTGAATGAAAGATGCTGCCCGCCAACGGGATGATCAGAATGTAGCCTATATCGGATGCCATGTTCGACAATACACCTGTAAAGACCACCATCAGGGTGATGATACGACGTGGGGCTTTCACCAACAGTGCTTTCACACCGGTACCTATCAGACCGCTGCTTTCGGCCACACCGATACCCAGCAAGGCTACCATCACGATACCCAACGGGGCAAAGCCTGTATAGCTGTCGATCATTTCCAGCAGTATCCGGTGCAATCCCTCTCGGGAGAGCAGGTTTACCACATCTACCGACTCACCCGTTGCCGGGTGTATGCCGGACCAGCCAAGCCATGACCCGATTCCTGATACGATCAGGGTGATCAGGGCAAAGATTGCAAAGAGGATGGCTGGGTGTGGTAAGGCGTTACCACCTTTTTCGATGAAACCTATAAAACCTTTTTTCGGAGGGGATACCAGGATATTGCTCATTTGTTAAATGTTTTGGGAGAGGGCATTCTACGGCCCGGCACAGCAGTCGAAACAAACAAATATCCGGTTTGGTTCACCTCATGGCACAAACTCTCCCGTAACCAAAAGCTTATCTCCCGAAAGATCAACCTTGAACAGGCGTGGTACGCGATGGTATCTGCCATTTACATCCTTATGACTATGTAGCGCCATGAGCGTTTCACCTCCGAAGGTCCGAAAGAGCATGCCATGGCCGAAGTTGGGAGGTGTCACCGGTTCGTCTTCCTGAATCCAGGGTCCATCGAGTGTCCCGCTTTCCGAATAAGCCACACCATCCCTCCTGTTCCGGTCATAAAGTAACTATTC
>JAAZLV010000167.1 GCA_012799155.1 Bacteroidales bacterium
CCTGTGGAGTTCCAGCGGATCCTCTCCCTGAGCCTCGACCGTGCCCATAAGGCCCGCTTCGAGATTGCGAAGGTGCTCGCGCTGAACGGCTTCACCGGCAATGTACCGCTACCCGACATCTCCACCAAGGAAAAGGCACAGAGTTACATAGGCCTCGACATCGCGAAAGAGAGAAGCAACAAGCAGCGGTTCCTGGAAGAGAAGGTTCCGGAATGGCTGGAGAGCGCACGTGCAAACAACAGACTTGTCAGCCTGAAATAAACCACAATAGCGGATCAAGAGGATGAAGAACAGCTCCCGACATATCTGGGAACAACCCTGGGGCTACAGGGAGGGCATTCTAATCGCTGCAGGCATCGGACTCTCCGGTCTTATCCTGCAGCTGTTCTTGGGCAACATACACCCCACTCTCTTTGCCGCACCCCTCAACCTGATCATCGGAGCCCTGTTCATGACAGGGCTTCTTGCTGTGTATCTGCTCGCCCGCAAGCGACCACTGGGGCGCTGGCTCACGAGCGTCGCTGCTACCCTCCCGGCATTGGCATTATTCTTGTTGCTCAGCATATTCCTTGGGGTTATTCCACAATTCCCGTCCGGGAGCGAGACAGCCTTGCCCGACAATCTCTTCACTTCGCTGGGATGGTATCGGATGACCACCTCCTGGCCATTTGTCCTGATTTGCTTCTACCTCCTGCTGATTCTAGGACTCACCACGTTGCGCCACACGACACGTAAACAGGAATGGCGTGACATCGGATTCTACCTCAACCACTTGGGTCTCTTCATTGCCCTGCTGGGGGGAGTGCTGGGCAGTGCCGACATGGAGCGGCTCACCATGCGCGTGCAGGAGGGGCAAGTGGAGTGGCGGGGCACCACTGCTACCGGTGCGTTAAAAGAACTGCCACTGGCCATCCAGCTCGACAGCTTCCTGCTGGAGGAGTACCCACCCAAGCTGGTGGTGATTGAGCATGAGAGTGGCCGGATGCTTCCCACCGAACGACCGGAAAGCTATATGTTTGAAGGAGTTGGAAAAACAACAGACCTGGCAGGCTATACAGTCGAAATCCTGGAGTACCTGCCCCATGCCGCCATCTTCAGCAACGACAGCATCACCCGGGTGGTGCCGATGCTGATGGAGGGAGCCACCGCTGCCCTGCGGGTGAGGGTGACCCCGGAAGGAGGAGCTGCACCGAAAGAGGGATGGGTCAGCAATGGCAGCTACCTTTACCCTCACAGCCTGCTTCGCATCGACGAGACCCGTAGCCTCGCCATGCCCCTGCAGGAGGTAAAACGCTACACCTCACACGTGACCCTCTACACAGAGGAGGGGCATACCCGCAAGAGCCTGATAGAAGTGAACCATCCGGTGATGATGGAGGAGTGGATGATCTACCAGTACAGCTACGACGACACCATGGGGAAATATTCCGACACCTCGGTCTTCGAGCTGGTACGCGACCCCTGGCTGAAAGTTGTTTACACCGGCATCTTCATGTTGCTGGCAGGGGCACTCTTCCTCTTTTTTGCAGGACCTAAAAAAAGCAGATCATGAGCTGGGATCAATTTATCTATTTCGCAATGGGTGCCCTCTTGTTGTGGGGCACAGGTGCGGCACTCGCATACAGCCCTGCACGTAAAATCATATCGACACTCTTTACACTGGGGGGACTGATGCTCTTTTTCGCGTTTATAGCGGGGTTGTGGGTTTCACTGGAACGCCCCCCGCTGCGCACCATGGGAGAGACACGCCTCTGGTACTCCTTCTTCCTGCCAGTTGCGGGATTGCTCACCTACCTGCGCTGGAACTATCGCTGGATCCTCTCCTTTACCACCATCCTCTCGGCGGTCTTCATCATGGTCAACCTGCTCAACCCCGACATCCACAACAAGGTACTGATGCCGGCACTACAGAGTCCCTGGTTCGCCCCCCACGTAATCATCTACATGTTCTCATACGCCATCCTGGGGGCCGTGACCCTCATCGCCATCTACTACCTGATACGGGGAAAAAGAATCAAAGAACCTGCACGCATCATGGAGATGACCGACAATCTGGTCTATGCAGGTACAGCCTGCATCACCCTGGGAATGCTGATGGGCGCCATCTGGGCCAAGGAAGCCTGGGGGCACTACTGGAGCTGGGATCCCAAGGAAACCTGGGCCGCCATCACCTGGATCGGTTATCTGATTTACATCCACTACCGTCTGAAACGCTCCTCATCCAACAAAATCGCCATGGTGATTCTGATCATCGCCTTCGTGATGCTCCAGATCTGCTGGTACGGAGTCAACTACCTCCCCTCCGCAAAACAGAGCATCCACACCTACTCCTCCTAAGCAAAAGGTAAAAATCCCTTCGACCGTGAAAGGCGCTCATCTTACTTCAATACTGAAACCAATACACCGGTAAATAGATGAGCGATTTAACCAAACGGCACTGATTTGGCAGGATTCCGATCCATTTATTCAAAAGAACCCAAACTGTATGTTCTTTTGAAAGTTTTTATGTCGTTTTTCGACCTTTATGTTAATTTTTTGACCCTAATGTGACATTTTTATCATTTTTATTTTGAGATTAAAACATTTTGTCTAAATTTGCATCGGAATACAATTCAAATTAATATAACAACTGGTTATCAGACCGCGATTCACAATCAATTCGTGTAGTATGTCAACATTACGATTTAAAGCAGTAGAGGAAGCCTCAAAAAGAGCACCCGTGGAAGTAGCCTCTCCCGGACAGTTACCATCGGAGTATTATGGCAAGTATGTCTTCAACCGGACACAGATGTCGAAGTATCTCTCAAAGGAGACGATGAAGATCGTGCTGGAAGCCATTGACCAGGGTACCACCCTGCACCGGGAGATTGCCGATCATGTGGCAGCCGGGATGAAGATGTGGGCCATCGAGATGGGGGCAACCCACTACACCCACTGGTTTCAGCCCCTCACCGAGGGCACGGCCGAGAAGCATGACTCATTTATCGATTATGTGAACGGACCTGACGGTGGCATCATCGAGCGTTTCGCCGGCAAGTTGCTGGCACAGCAGGAGCCTGATGCTTCCAGCTTCCCCAGCGGCGGCATCCGCAATACCTTCGAGGCTAGAGGATATACTGCGTGGGACCCCTCCTCACCCGCTTTCATCATCGATGACACCCTCTGTATCCCTACGGTCTTCATCTCCTACACCGGGGAGGCACTCGACTACAAGACACCACTGTTGAAAGCCCTCTCGGCGGTAGACAGGGCAGCCACGGCAGTATGCCACCTCTTCCATCCCGAAGTGAAGAAGGTATACTCCTACCTTGGTTGGGAACAGGAATATTTCCTGGTAGACCAAGCACTCTATGCCGCCCGTCCCGACCTGAGTCTCACCGAACGGACGCTGATGGGACATGAAAGTGCCAAGAACCAGCAGCTGGAGGACCACTATTTCGGTGCTGTCCCGCCCCGTGTGGCTGCCTTTATGAAAGAGGTGGAGCATGAGGCCTACAAGTATGGCATTCCTCTCAAGACTCGACACAACGAGGTGGCACCCAACCAGTTCGAACTGGCACCCATCTTCGGAGAGACCAACCTGGCTGTGGATCAGAACCTGCTGGTGATGTCACTGATGCACCGCATTGCTGCCAAGCACCATTTCAAGTTGCTGCTGCATGAGAAGCCCTTCGCCGGTGTGAACGGTTCGGGCAAGCACAACAACTGGTCGCTCGGCACCGACACCGGCATCGGTCTCTTCACCCCCGGCAAGAGCGCCAACGAGAACCTGCTCTTCGTCACCTTCCTGGTGAACACGCTGATGGCGGTCTACAAGCACAACGCACTGCTGAAGGCATCCATCATGTCGGCCAACAATGCCCATAGGCTGGGTGCCAATGAAGCACCCCCGGCCATCATCTCCGTCTTCCTCGGCAAACAGATCTCAGCCGTACTTGACAAGATTGAAGAGAGCTCTGAAGACGATGACATTACCGTAGATGAACTGAAAAAGATGAAGCTGGGCATCGCCCACATTCCGGAGGTACTGATCGACAACACCGACCGCAACCGCACCTCACCCTTTGCCTTCACCGGCAACCGTTTCGAGTTCAGGGCGGTGGGATCATCGGCCAACTGCTCTTCGGCAATGTTCGCCCTCAACGCCACGGTAGCCGCACAGCTCACCGATTTCAGGGAGGAGGTAGAACAGAAGATGAAGAAGGGAATGAAAAAGGAACAGGCGATCTTCGACACGTTGCGGCTCTATATCAAGGAATCCAAGCCGATCCGCTTTGAGGGCAACGGTTACAGTGACGAATGGAAAGAGGAGGCAGGGCGCAGGGGACTCGACTGTGAGACCAGCGTACCGGTGATCTACGATGCCTACACCTCCCCCCAGTCGGTCGAGATGTTCGAACGGATAGGTGTGCTCAGCGAGAAGGAGCTTCATGCCCGCAACGAAGTAAAATGGGAGACTTACACCAAGAAGATCCAGATCGAGGCTCGCGTACTGGGCGATCTCTGTATGAACCACATTATCCCGGTAGCCACGGAGTACCAGTCGATGCTGCTCGACAACCTCTTCAAGATGCGTGCGGTATTCGACAAAGAGAAAGCGGACTACTTGTCTAAGGAGGATGCGGCACTGATAGAGGAGATAGCAGCCCATATCTCCGCCATCAAAACAAACGTAGATGACATGGTCGATGCCCGCAAAGCGGCCAACAAGCTGGAGGATGCCCGCGAGAAGGCGGTGGCATACCACGACACCGTCTGTGCTTACTTCGACACTATCCGCTATCACGTAGACAAACTGGAGCTGATCGTAGACAATCAAATGTGGACCCTGCCCAAATACAGGGAGCTGCTATTCATCAGCTGAGAGACATTCTCTATAAATCAGATAGCTGTTTAGAAACAGTTTTTGGAATAGCGGGTAAGTGATTATCTGCTATTTTTTAGCGAAAATTTTAAAATTCAACGAGATGAAACAACAAGAAAATATCTTCCGACAGCTCAGCAAGACGCAGCAACAATCGCTATATAGCTTTGACAACGAGCACGATGCTTGTGGCGTAGGGATTGTGATGACCCTTACAGGTGAAAAATCGCACGACATCGTGGAGAAAGGGATGCAGGTGCTGGAGAACATGGTGCACCGTGGCGCGGAGAGTGCCGACAAGGTAACTGGCGACGGTGCCGGCATCCTGATACAGATCCCGCATGAGTTCATCCTGTTGCAGGGTATCGCCGTTCCGGAGGAGGGACGTTACGGTACCGGACTGATCTTCCTTCCAAAGGAGGAGAAGAAGAGAGCCCTCTGTTTGCAGGTGGTCAGAGAGGTAGTTGCCTCCACGGGACTCACCCTGATCGCCCTGCGCGACCTGCCTGTCAACAGCGACTGCCTGGGCGAGATCGCCCTCTCCAATGAACCCCATATCGTACAGATCTTCCTTACCGGCTCCGGCAGTCGGGAAGAGTTGGAAAGAAAGCTTTACCTCACCAGAAAGAAGATTGAAAGAACCATGCTTCAATCGGGATTGGGAGAGGATCGGGAATTTTACATTGTGAGCCTCTCCACAAGACAGATGATCTACAAGGGGATGCTCTCGTCACACCAATTGCGCAGCTACTTCCCCGATCTCTCTCATCCCCACTTTACAAGCAGGGTGGCGATGGTTCACTCCCGCTTCAGCACCAACACCTTTCCCACATGGGACCTGGCACAACCTTTCCGCATGGTGGCCCACAACGGCGAGATCAACACCATCCGCGGCAACAGGCAGTGGATGCAGAGCCGCGAGAGCGTGCTCTCCTCGCCACACTTCCCCGAAATTGAGCAGCTCTACCCGGTGATACAAGCGGGTATGAGCGACAGCGCATCGTTCGACAACGCACTTGAGTTTCTGGTGATGACCGGCAAGTCACTACCGCATGCCATGGCAATGATGGTGCCGGAAAGTTTCAACGACAAGAACCCCATCTCCGATGGACTGAAAGCGTTTTATGAATACCACAGCATGCTGATGGAGCCGTGGGACGGTCCCGCCACCCTCCTCTTCAGCGACGGTCGCTATGCTGGCGGAATGCTCGATCGCAACGGTCTCCGTCCGGCACGTTACACCATCACCCACGACGGAATGCTGATTCTCGCCTCCGAGACCGGCACCCTGGAGATCGAGGGAACCAACATCAAAGAAAGGGGTAGGCTTAAACCGGGCAAGATGATGATGGTGGACACCCATACCGGGCACATTTACCGTGATCAGGAGTTGAAAGAGGAGCTGGCCTCCGCTTACCCCTATCGACAATGGCTCGACAGCAACTGCCTGCGACTGGAGGAGATCGCCTCCGGTAGGAAGGTGAACAACGAGGTTGTAAACAGGGAGCTGCTGCTCAAGGCGTTTGGCTACAGCACGGAAGATCTGGAGATGCTGATCAAACCGATGGCCATGGAAGGCAAGGAGCCTGTCTCCTCAATGGGTAACGATGCCACCCCAGCCGCCTTCTCCGACAAGCCGCAACGGCTCTTCAATTACTTTCGGCAGCAGTTCGCACAGGTCACCAATCCTCCCATCGACCCCATCCGCGAGGAGTTGGTGATGTCGCTAACCGGCTATATCGGTGCCATCCACCAGAACCTGTTGCAAGAGATACCCGAGCTGTCACCCATCGTCAGAATTAAAAGTCCGATTCTCACCAACACCCAGATTGACATTCTCAACAACCTGCGCTATAAGGGTTTCTCCGCCGCGGCGATTCCCATGCTATTCAAGGCGGAAGAAGGTCACGAGGGGTTGCATCGTGCCCTCGACACCCTCTGTCGATCGGTTGAACAGGCCGTGGATGAAGGGAAACACTTCATCGTGCTGAGCGACAGGGGCGTGGATGAGTCACACGCTCCCATACCCTCGTTGCTTGCCACCTCGGCTGTTCACCTTTACCTGGTAGAGCGTCGCAAGCGGATGCAGATCGACATCGTAGTGGAGAGCGCCGAGCCGCGGGAGGTGATGCACTTTGCCCTGCTCTTCGGCTTTGGTGCCAATGCGGTGAATCCTTATCTGGTTTTCGCCGAGCTGGCCCAGCAGGTAAAAACAGGCTCACTACAGCTCGATTTCGATACCGCCAAGAAGAATTACATCCAAGCAATCAACAAGGGATTGCTAAAAGTACTCTCCAAGATGGGCAACTCCACCCTGCGCAGCTATCGGGGTGCCCATATCTTCGAGGCACTGGGCATCTCCGCCTCCCTGCTCGACCGCTATTTCAGGGGAATCTCCTCCAAAATTGGCGGCATCGGACTGGAGGAGGTGGCACAGGAGGTGTTGCAACCGCACCGTGAGGCATTCTTTCAGGAGATGAACGAACCGTTCCGCCTGGTCAATACAGGACAGTATGCCTACCGTGTAGAAGGTGAGTACCATGCCTGGAACCCGGAAACGGTGGCCCGCCTGCAGATAGCCACCCGCACCGGCAACTATGCGCTCTTCAAGGAGTACACGCGGCTGGTGAACGAAAAGGAGAAACCGGCATTCATTCGTGATATGCTGGAATACAAGAAAGTTCCCATCGACATCTCGGAGGTGGAGCCGGTGGAAAAGATCATGAAGCGGTTCTGTACTGGTGCCATGTCCTACGGATCCATCAGTCGTGAGGCACACGAAGCACTGGCCATCGCGATGAACATCATCGGCGGTCGCAGCAACACTGGCGAAGGAGGTGAAGATCCCGCACGCTTCCTGCCCCAGGAGGACGGACTCTCCCGCAGGAGTGCCATCAAGCAGATTGCCTCGGGACGTTTCGGTGTCACCACCGAGTACCTTGTCAACGCCGACGAGCTTCAAATCAAGATCGCACAAGGTGCCAAGCCCGGTGAGGGGGGACAGCTACCGGGCTACAAAGTGGATCAGATCATCGCCAAAACAAGACACTCCATACCCGGCATCTCACTCATCTCTCCACCTCCACACCATGACATCTACTCGATAGAAGACCTGGCGCAACTCATCTTCGACCTTCGCAACGTGAACCCGCAGGCGGTCATCAGTGTAAAGCTGGTATCGGAGAGCGGTGTGGGCACCATCGCTGCCGGCGTGGCCAAGGCGAAGGCCGACTTGATAGTGATCAGCGGTGCCGAGGGAGGAACCGGTGCCAGCCCTTCTAGCTCTATCAAGCATGCAGGCCTCCCGCTAGAAATAGGTCTGGCCGAAACACAGCAGACGCTGGTGATCAATAACCTGCGCGGCATGGTGACCCTGCAGACCGACGGCCAACTGAAGACGGGACACGACATTGTAGTGGCCGCGATGCTGGGTGCCGAGGAGTATGGTTTCGCTACCAGCGCACTGATCGTTCTCGGTTGTGTGATGATGCGCAAGTGCCATCTCAACACCTGTCCGGTGGGGGTTGCCACACAGGATGTGGAATTGCGCAAGCGGTTCGTGGGGAGGTATGAGTACCTTGTCAACTACTTCCGCTTCCTGGCAGAGGATGTGCGTGAGCAGCTGGCGGAGATGGGATTCCGCTCCCTCGACGAAATCGTGGGAAGGGCTGATCTGCTGCAACGGAAGCATTATCCCGATCATCCCAAGTCGGAGAAGATTGATCTTTCACGGATTATCTTCTTCCCGCGGGAGGCGTCACACAATGCCATCCGCAAAGTAGGTAGCCGGCATCAACTGCCGGAGGAGATCACTGACAGGAGACTGCTTTCAGAAGCCCTTCCGGCGATCGAGTTCAGTAAGCCATTGGGCATCAAATCGAAGATACACAACACAGACCGTACCACCGGCGCGCTACTTTCGGGCGAGATTGCCCGCCGTTACGGACATGAGGGGCTGCCCGACCACACCCTCTCCGTCTGGTTCGAAGGATCTGCAGGTCAAAGTTTCGGCGCTTTCCTGGTGAAGGGGGTTACCTTCTATCTGCACGGTGACACCAACGACTACCTGGGCAAAGGGTTGTCGGGCGGTCAGATTGTTGTGACACCCCCTCGGGGCAGTACCCTCAAGGCCGAAGAGAACATCATCTGCGGAAACACCACCCTCTATGGTGCCACCTCCGGTGCAGTCTACATCAACGGAGTGGCGGGTGAACGCTTCTGCGTGCGCAACTCGGGAGCCCTCGCCGTGGTGGAGGGTGCCGGTGACCATTGCTGTGAGTACATGACCGGTGGCTGCGTAGTGGTTCTGGGGCGGGTGGGTCGAAACTTCGCAGCGGGCATGAGCGGTGGCGTAGCCTACGTGCTCGATTTGGAGGGCAATTTCGACTATCACTGCAACATGGAGATGGTAGAGCTTTCACTTGTAGAGGAGCTCTCCGACATCCGAGAGTTGAAAGAGATGATCGAGAGACACCATCAATACACCAATAGCGATTATGCCGGGCGCATTCTGGCAGAATGGAATTTTTACCAGGAGAAGTTCATCAAGGTGACCCCCATCGAATACAAGAAGGTATTGCAGGAGCGCAAGATTGCAGAGCTGGAACGGAAGATCGCAGTGGTGGAGAGAGATTATTAACATGTTCCACAGCTAAGGAGCACAACAAAAAAAATTGTATGGGAAATCCAAAAGCATTTATGACGACAGGCAGGAAAGTAGCCGGCTATCGTCCCGTGAGTGAACGAATATATGACCAGGCAGAAGTGGAACAGACCCTCAATAGGGAAGACCGACGTGAACAGGCTTCCCGCTGCATGGACTGCGGTATCCCCTTCTGTCACTGGGCCTGCCCCCTGGGCAATAAGATGCCTGAGTGGCAGGATCACATTTACAAGGGTGAGTGGAAGAAAGGAGTGGAAGTGTTGCACGAGACCAATAACTTCCCGGAATTCACCGGTCGCGTCTGCCCTGCTCCCTGTGAAAAGTCGTGTGTACTGGCACTGCACGAAGCACCGGTCACCATCCGCGAGAACGAAGCCTCGGTAACCGAGGTGGCATTCGCGGAGGGGATGATCAAGGCACTGCCACCGAAACAACGCACCGGCAAAAGGGTGGCTGTAATCGGCTCGGGGCCTGCGGGACTGGCTGCGGCACAACAGCTGAACCGCAAAGGACACAGCGTCACCGTATATGAACGCGATAAAAGCCCGGGAGGACTGCTCCGCTACGGCATCCCCAACTTCAAGCTGAGCAAGAAGGTAATCGACCGACGGCTGGCACTACTTCGCGAAGAGGGGATTGCCTTCGTGACCGGCACCGAGATCGGAAAGGATATCCCTGGAAAAGAGATCATGGAGCAGTATGATGCTGTATGCCTGGCCGTGGGAGCCGGCAAACCGAGGGACATCACCCCTAAGGGACGCGACCTGAAAGGAATTCACTTCGCGATGGAGTATCTCTCGCAACAGATCCGTCACCTTCAGGGAGAGACAGCAGCTAACGAGGAGCGTATCAATGCAGCCGGGAAGCATGTGCTGGTGATCGGCGGCGGCGACACCGGTTCTGACTGCGTGGGTACAGCCATACGGCAGGGCGCACTGAGCGTCACACAGATCGAGATCATGCCCCAGCCACCGATGGGTCACAATCCTGTTACTCCCTGGCCCAACCCCTATCCGCAGGTATTGAAGACATCCTCCTCACACGAAGAGGGATGTCAACGACGCTGGCAGATCAATACGCTCGCTTTCCATGGAGATGGAGGAATGGTAAAAGAGGTCGATGTGGAAGAGATTAGATGGGAGAAAGATGCCAACAATCGTTTCACAATGGTCTCCTCCGGCAAAACTGAAACCATACGGGCAGAGCTGGTGCTGTTGGCACTCGGTTTTGTGCACCCGGTACAGGAGGGATTGCTCAACGAACTGGGGGTGGCATACGATGTACGTGGCAACGTATCGGTAGGCAAGGATCACGCGAGCAGCGTTGCACGCGTTTTTGCCACAGGCGATGCCATGATGGGAGCCAGCCTGGTAGTGAAGGCAATTGCATCCGGGCGCAAGGTCGCCGAAGATATACACCGGATGCTGCAAAAGAGCGATAAAATATAAGCAGTAAACATTAATTGTTCTTGGCTCTTGGTTTAGACACTTCGAACCGGGAATTTCGAACAAAAAACATTGAAGCAGGAACTTCGAACGAATTAACGAATCAGCCAATCAACTATTATGTGTGGAATCGTATGTACTTTCAATATAAAGAGAGAAGAAGAGCAGTTGCGGTCGCAACTGCTAGAGATGTCGAAAAAGGTGCGTCACAGGGGACCCGACTGGTCGGGCATCTACAGCTGCAACCAGGCCCTCATGGCTCATGAGCGACTGGCCATAGTCGATCCTGCTTCCGGGAAGCAGCCACTGGTTAGCAGCGACGGCAACCTGATACTGGCAGTGAACGGTGAGATCTACAACCACCGGGAGATCCGCAAGCGGTATGAGGGGAGTTACAACTTCAAGACGCAGTCGGACTGTGAGGTGATCCTGGCACTCTACAGTGAGATGGGTCCCCATTTTCTGGAGGAACTGAACGGCATCTTCGCTTTTGCCCTCTACGACCGCGAGAAGGGAACCTTCCTGATTGGCCGCGACCATATCGGTATCATTCCACTCTACCAGGGGTGGGATCGCGACGGTGCCTACTGGGTGGCTTCGGAGTTGAAAGCACTTGAGGGTTACTGCAGCATCATCGAAGAGTTCCCCCCCGCGCATTACTATTACAGTGCCGATGAGGGATTGACAGAGTGGTATCGGCGAGAATGGCGCGACTACGATGCCGTAAAAGATTACCCTTCGGATGTCAATCAACTGAGAGAGGCTCTGGAGGCTGCCGTGCAGCGGCAACTGATGAGCGATGTACCCTATGGGGTACTGCTCTCCGGGGGACTCGATTCCTCCATTATCTCTGCCGTAGCCAAGCGGTACGCTGCCAGGCGGATCGAGAGTGATAACCGGGAGGAAGCCTGGTGGCCACAACTACACTCTTTCGCCATCGGCCTGAAAGGATCACCCGACTTGGCGGCGGCCAGGAAGGTGGCAAACCATATCGGGTCGGTACACCATGAGCTGGAGTACACCATTCGTGAGGGACTGGATGCCATCCGTGATGTGATCTACCACATCGAGACCTACGATGTGACCACCGTACGAGCCAGCACCCCGATGTACCTGATTGCGCGTTTCATCAAGTCGATGGGAGTGAAGATGGTGCTCTCGGGCGAGGGTGCCGATGAGATCTTCGGCGGCTACCTCTACTTTCACAAGGCACCCAATGCGGAGGAGTTTCACAAGGAAACGGTGCGCAAGCTGGACAAGTTGCATCAGTACGACTGCCTTCGCGCCAACAAGTCGCTCGCAGCCTGGGGTGTTGAGGGACGCGTACCCTTTCTCGACAAGGAGTTTCTCGACGTGGCGATGCGTCTCAACCCGAAGGATAAGATGGCCGGAAATGGTAAAATTGAAAAGTACATCCTCCGGGAAGCGTTTGCCGACTACCTGCCCGAAGAAGTGGCTTGGCGACAGAAAGAACAGTTCTCCGACGGAGTAGGTTATGGCTGGATCGACACGTTGAAAGAGATCGCCAACCGTGAGGTAAGCGATGAACAGATGCGGAATGTACACTACCGCTTTCCCATCAACCCGCCATTGAGCAAGGAGGAGTATCTCTACCGCTCCATCTTCACGGAACTGTTTCCATCCGACAGTGCCGCCCGCTGTGTACCATCGGTGCCATCAGTAGCCTGTAGCACACCCGTAGCGTTGGAATGGGACGAAGCATTCCGTAAAAATGCAGATCCATCAGGCAGAGTGGTGTCATCTGTACACATAAATCCATCAACAAATGTTGTTATTTGATTTTTTTTCCTAACTTTGGCCACTCAATGACCATAGTTTTTTAGTAGAAACACAATAAATCGTAATACAATCAAATTTCAACTGCAATGAATAATTCTGGATTTCAGACGATTGACTTTGTCATTGTCGGGATTTACATGGTACTTCTTGTCAGTTTGGGTCTTTTTCTTTCCCGAAATAAAAAAGGGGAGCAAAAGACTGCAAACGACTATTTCCTGGCTGGCAACAAGCTAACCTGGTGGGCTGTGGGCGCTTCACTGATCGCAGCCAACATCTCTGCCGAGCAGTTTATCGGCATGTCGGGTTCCGGTTATAAGATCGGAATCTGTGTGGCAGCCTACGAGATCATGGCTGCGGTAACCCTTATCATCGTAGCCAAGTTCCTGCTGCCGGTGATGTTGAAACGACACATCTACACCATCCCCCAGTTCCTGAGGGAACGTTACAACGATGGTGTAGGTATGGCCTTCTCAGTGTTCTGGCTCTTCCTCTACATCTTCGTCAACCTCACCTCTGTGGCGTGGCTCGGATCCATTGCCATTGAGCAGATTCTCGGACTGGAAGGGTATCGCATGCAAATCGTATTGATATTATTCATCATCGCCGGTATCTACTCTATCTACGGAGGTCTGGCGTCAGTAGCCTGGACCGATGTGCTGCAGGTCGTCTTCCTGATCGGAGGCGGTCTGGTCACAGCTTACTTTGCGCTTGAAGCCGTATCGGGTGAAGGCAAGGGTGCTTTGGAAGGGATGTCCATCATCTTCGAGAAACTGAAAAGCATCCCCAACGACACCCACTTCAACCTGATCGTGGATAAATCGAAATCGCCCGATGCGTTCCGTGACCTACCCGGCATCGCTGCCATCGTGGGAGGTGTTTGGCTCACCAACATTGGTTACTGGGGTTTCAACCAGTACATCATTCAGAAAGGACTTGC
>JAAZLV010000168.1 GCA_012799155.1 Bacteroidales bacterium
AGGAGTTCAATCTGACATTGAAACTCAGAGGAGAGGAGAACATCCCTACGGAAGGAAGATTTGTGTTTGCTTCCAACCATCCATTGGGGGGTCTGGATGGCATCTGCCTCTCTTCCGTGGTAGGAGACAAGTTCAATGGTAAGATCAAGTATCTTGTCAATGACATCCTATATTATATAGATCCGTTGAAACCAATCTTTGTACCCATCAACAAGTATGGTGCCCAAGCCAAGACGTCGGCAAATGCGATCAATGAAGCCTATGCATCCGACAACCAGGTGATCACATTCCCGGCGGGGCTCTGCTCCCGTAAAACAGGTGGTGTGATCATGGACCTGGAATGGACAAAAAGCTTTATCATCAAGGCAGTAGAGTTTCAACGGGATGTAATACCCGTTCACTTTGAGGGGAAGAATTCACGTTTCTTTTACAATCTGGCGAACCTGCGCAAGGCATCAGGCATCAAGTTCAATTTCGAGTTGGTCTATCTCCCCGATGAGATGTACAAGAACAGTAACCAAACGTTCACCATCACCTTTGGCAAACCCATACCCTGGCAAACTTTCGACAAAACTAAAACAGCAGCCGAATGGGCACAGTTCGTTAAAGAGGAGGTCTATTCACTGAAGTGACCTCCGTTCATAAACATATAATTCAATATGGAAAAGATTATTGATCCGGTAAGCAAGGAACTGATTAAAAGCGAGCTTACCGTTCAGAAAAGGGTGAGAACGACCCACAAGGCGAACAACGAAATTTATGTCTTCACCGCCCACGACTCGCCCAACCTGATGCGTGAGGTGGGACGCCTGCGGGAGATCGCCTTTCGTCATTATGGTGGCGGCACAGGACTGGAAGCCGACATCGACAAGTATGACACGATGGAGGTCCCCTATCGCCAATTAATTGTCTGGGATCCGGAAAACGAGGAGATACTGGGTGGCTATCGCTTCATCTACGGTTCGGATGTGGAGTATGATAAAGAGGGCAAACCGATGCTGGCAACAGCTCACCTCTACAACTTCTCTCAGCAGTTCATCGATGAGTTCCTGCCCACCACGGTGGAGCTGGGTCGCTCTTTCGTATCGCTCGAATACCAGTCCACCCTTCTTGGCAGAAAAGGCATTTTCGCGCTCGACAACCTCTGGGATGGATTGGGAGCACTGACGGTAATTGACCCGGAAATTGAATATTTCTTCGGCAAGGTAACCATGTACGGCACCTACAACAAGGATGCCCGCAACATGATCCTCTATTTCCTCAACAAACATTTCCCCGACAAGCTGAAGCTGGTAACCCCCATTGACCCACTGGTTACCGGAACCAACTTTGAGAAGATGCAACAACTGTTTCACGGCAAGAGCTTCAAGGATGACTACAAGATACTGAACAAGGAGGTGCGGGCATTGGGTTACAACATCCCGCCGCTGATCAATGCTTACATGGGTCTCTCCCCCACGATGCGCTTCTTCGGTACCGCGATCAACGATGAATTCGGAGAGGTGGAGGAATCGGGGATCCTCATTCGCATCGACCAGATTCTGGAAGAGAAGAGGGCACGCCACATGGACACCTACATGAAGAGCAATCCCAGCAAACGTTTTCTGTTACGCCTCAAACGGATGATCACTTCCAACAAAAGAAACAGGAAGATCGCTATCCCGAGTAAAAAGATTGAGAAAAAAGGAGGAAAACCAACAGAACATCCAATCAAAAAGTAAGCAGTAAGCAG
>JAAZLV010000169.1 GCA_012799155.1 Bacteroidales bacterium
CCGGTATGGCACCTGGGCAAGAACAGCTCCGGCCTGGCAATTCGCTTTCGCAGCAACAGCACACAAATCTCGGCCAGGTGGAATTTGCTGGAAGATGTGAACTTGAATCATATGACCGATACCGGTATCAAAGGGCTCGACCTTTATGCCTGGAACGGTCAGCGATGGCAGTTTGTCAACAGTGGTCGTCCAACGGCAAAAATGAACGAACAACTTATTATCTCCAGCATGACTCCTTTAGAAAGAGAGTTCATGCTCTACCTGCCACTCTACGACGGTATCTCAGCCATATCGATAGGTGTAGATTCGTTGGCTACCATCAGCTCTCCGGTCATAACCATCCCATCAAGAAATGAACCGGTTATTTGCTACGGCACAAGTATTACCCAAGGTGGTTGTGCCACGCGTGCCGGCATGTCATACACCAATATCCTGGGACGCATGATGAACAGGGAGGTGATCAACCTGGGATTCAGTGGCAACGGACAGCTCGATTACGAGATTGCGAAACTGATGAGCCAACGTACAGATGCCGGGCTCTATATACTTGACTTCATCCCCAATGTCAACCTGGAACAAATCAGGGAGAAAACCGCACGGTTTGTGGAGATTCTGCGCAATGAAAACAGTGAGATACCTCTCCTCTTTGTTGAATCGATTACTTTCACCCACTCCTTCTACGACAGGCACATTTTCGACACGGTAACGGAGAAAAACAAGGCCTTGAAAGAGGAAGTGGAGAAGTTACGCGCAGCGGGTCATAAAAACATTCACTATCTTTCAACGGACTACTTGATCGGCAGTGATGAAGAGGCTACCGTCGATGGGATACACCTTACTGATCTAGGTTTTGTTCGCCTGGCAGAAAAGCTCTACGAAAAGATTAAGGAGATCAATCCCTGATGCTTTTGAAGCAGTAATCTGTTATATTCTCGCCAACACATCGACATGTATCCCTTCTCTACCCTCTCATGTTCCTCTAATCATCTTTCGCCACAGCACCATCTACCAGTGTGATAATCCTGCGAGCACGATCAATTACCCGCTGGTCGTGCGTGGAGTAAATCAGGGTGATTATCCAATTGCCCGAGAGGCCCAAGATGGTGGTAAACTCCCCCTCAGAGAACGACATAGATACATTGTTGAGAATCTGTATCGGTACCACGATGCTATTGCATACCTTCGTCAGATTGTGGGTTTCAATTTTGTTCGTCTACAGATTGTTGACTGAACGGTTGGTCAAAGATGAAGGATATTTTTTAATTCTGCATTTTTTTTATGTTAAATATTTGTTCTTTTTTTCAGCTACTGCCATGTCAGCAGATTCATGCCGGCATGCCGTAGCCCGGTATTATCTTTCTGCACCGGTCAGGCAGCTCATTCAGGCTGTTCCGATCAATTATGATTGATTGAGAGTCACCTAAAAATTGTATATTTGCACAAAAGAAGACCCCCGGTCATATGATGAAAACAGATTTAACAAGAATCAAAGCAATACTCACCCGGCGATTTCCTCAAAACCTCCTTTTCAGGAGACCGTTGAGGGGAATGCTACTGCTGATTGTCTCTTTTTTTCTTTTCGCAATAATCTATAAGCCGATTCATGTGCACGCAGCACAATCCTACAGTCTCGCGCTCACCATCCTTCTCTACGCTGTTTTCATAACATCCCCTATAATCGGCATCTTGCTGGTTATGAAGCATTGTGGCTGCTTTCCCCGGGCTGAAAAGTGGCAATTAAACCACGAGCTTATCTCGCTCCTGATTATTCTTGTTGCTATAGGTATCACTGTTTATTTTGCCGGGTTCTTCATAGAAGAGCCAAAGATGCGCTGGAATCTCTCCACCTTTTTCGATTCGATGCTCAGATCACTTCTGGTGGTCTTCATTCCGTTATTTCTACCTACACTGATTAACATACGTTATGCCCTTACCCCCGAAACATTTCAGCAATATCTTATCAGCAGGGAGGATGAGGTGCCGGCGGAGGATAGTGTTCAACAGGTTTCCATAATCTCAAAAGCCAAACGGGAAGAGCTCCTTTTTCATACCCATGAGTTGATCTATGTGGAGTCGCAGGGCAATTATGTTACTTTCTATTTTGACGACAACAGGAAACCGAACAGGGTAGTGATCCGGAATACGATCAGTGACGTCGCAGCCCAACTCGCACCCTACCCTTTTCTGATGCGAGTTCACCGTGCTTTCATCGTAAACCTGAAACAGGTAAGGTCAAAAAACGGAAACAGACTCGGATACAGATTGAAAGTGAATAGTTGTTCATCTGAAATTCCGGTATCGCGCAACAACACAAGTCAATTTGATACACGGATGCAAACGATGCAACGATCCGTTCATCAATAAGAGCAGCTGTTCATCCCAAATCACAATCTCTTTCCTGCCTTTTATCACAAATAATTGCCATCTATCCCCATAAATTGGAATAGATCTAGAATCATGCTTCATTCGCATTCAAATCAAAAATAAATGAATGCGATGAAGATCAAAAGAATCATCATTCAGATTGTCCTGTATTTGGCCCTTGCCGGATGGATGATGGGGCAAGAGACAGTCACCCTCACCGGCATCGTGAAGGAGAAAAGCAGTGGACTGCCGGTCCCCTTTGCCACTATCAGGCTAAATCAGCTGAAGGAGGTGCAAGGAGAGATGTTTCCTCCCATAAGCAGCGATCTGGAGGGATTGTTCACCTATCACAAGGTGCCGGTAGGCAGCTACCGCTTACGTGTCACCTCCGTCGGGCAGAAAGATTGGGTGAGTGATCTGACCATATCGGCTACAGAACACTATCATATTGGATCTATCCTGATGGAAGATACAACCTATCACATTTCCGAAACAGTGATCCTGGGGCAGCGGGTGGTGCCTGAAACGGTCAAGGATAAGGTTGTATATCCTGTCACCACCAATATGATTGCCGCGTCGGGTAATACGTCTGATATGCTGAAATACATTCCCGGTGTACAGGTCGATCTGAAACAGCATATAAGACTCGATGGCAGCGATGAATTACTGTTGCTGGTTGATGGACGGGAGCGAGACATGAGCTACCTGAAAAGAATTAACCCCTCTGATATCTCAAAGGTGGAAGTCTTTCGGACACCTCCTCCTGAATTCAGCGGTGCTGCGAGTGGTGTGATCAACATTGTGCTGAAAGAAGGGATGAAGAGAGGTTTCAGCAGCAGGCTTTTCTCTGAAATCCCGACCACTAAATCGTTTGTCTATTCCTTTCCATCTGCTCAACTCGACTACAACAACAGAAAAATCGCACTCCATCTCTCATATACAGGAGAGATCAATTATGAACTGATCAACGAAACCGACAGCATAATGTTCCGTAAGGCCCCATTACCGTTGAGGATAAGTTCCAATGAAAAGGTAAGACAGACGAACTTGTCGCACAAATTGAACCATGCCATTGAATACAAAATCACACCCCGCAATCAGATCATTTATGAAGGTTCATGGAATCCATACTCTTATGAGCAGGATGGAGTGATGAAGTTCCGGGTAACAGGGAGGGAACAGCAAGCAATGACAAGCAACAGGGAGGAGCATGACAAAAACCTCAACATCAGCAACTCTCTCTATTACAGGCATCACCTCAGCGACAACAGATCAACCCTATCGGTAGATCTCAATCATGGTTTCCTCAGGGCAGACAACAAGATCATCTACAGAGGGCTGGGAGGAGATAATTCCTTCTCTGCTATCAACAGGGAGAGAGCGAAGCAACACCTGGGTTATATAAAAGCCGATGGATCTTTTCAGGCGGCAGCACAGACAAAACTGAATGTCGGTTTTCAGTGGCAGTTTCAATCCATGGGTGATGGCTCTACCGGCTTCAGCTATCACGAACAGCTGTATGCCCTTCACGGATCTGTCGCACATCAATTCAACGGTTCAGTGCTCCAAGCCGGCATGCGTACTGAATATGCTGAAGGCGTTTTGAACGGTGATTCTCCAAAGCAGAAGATCAAGCTCCTGCCGTTCTTCTCTTGTCAATTCCAGATGAAAGGTACAAAGCAGATCACCATCACCTACCGGTCTGGGATAAAGAGACCTTCGATGTTTCAACTCAACCCCACCCGTTATATCCTGAACCCCTATGCTGTGAAGATGGGCAATCCGCAGTTAAAACCGGTCTCTTCGCACTCACTTCATACAGAATATTCAGGACGGTTTCATCAAAATCATCTTTCCCTTCGGCTTTTCTATGACAAAGTGAATCATGCGATACAACCACTCACAGTGCTGAACGATGAGAACAAGCTGTTGACAAAACCCTGTAACCTTGGGGTGTTGCATCAATTTGGAGGCCAGATGACAGCCATCGTGAAAATGGGTTGCTTCACCATCTATCCCTCAGTACGACTTTACAGGCAGCAGACCCGTCCCAACAGCCTGGCTGTTGACAACGGGGTTGAGGAGCGCAGGGAGATGGTTCTTGAAACAGAACTATCAGCTATCCTCTCTCTGGCTTATCAGACCGCTCTATCAGCATCGTTCCATTATGCTACTCCCACCATTGGCATGCAGCATCGCAGTTATTGTGATGCTCTCTACACGCTTTCAGCTGACAAGAGATTCGGGAAAAACCTAAAACTGGGTCTCATTGCCGCACTACCCTTTGCAGGATCATTTGTCTACCAGGCAAATGATACCGAGTCGGCCCAATTTTTCAGCAACCACTCCGGATATCTACAGCTACCCGTAATCCCTGTCATGCTCCGGTTCACATGGCAGATTCAGAGCGGGAAGATTGATAAAAAGATGGAAAGAGAGCGGCTTGAACTCTCCAGGAGGTCGAAAAAAGGGTTCTGAAAAGAATATGACACAGCAGATAAATAAAACGGCAACCCATTGAGGATTGCCGCAGTTCTGCCCATGTGCAGTCTGTATTGATTGGTTTGTCAATCAAACATCTTCCTGAATTTGTTGAATACGCTTTTGCGTGCGGAAGCGGAAGGGACAAAGCTTTCCGATTTGTTCATATCTTCCAGCTGCTTGCGTTCCTTGTCGGTGAGGTTCTCCGGAACGTAGACGTTTACGTTGATCAACTCGTCGCCTCTACCGTATCCATTCACGGATGGAAGCCCCTTGTTGCGCAGGCGGAGTACCTTGCCAGGTTGTGTGCCCGGATCGATCTTCACCTTGGCAATACCATCAATAGTGGGCACCTCTACAGTCCCACCCAAAGCGGCAGTCGGGAAGCTGAGAAAGAGATTGAAGATTACGTCGTTCTCGTCCCGAATCAGGTTGGGATCCTGTTCCTCCTCAATCACGATGAGCAGGTCGCCGTTTACCCCTCCTCTGCGGGCGGCATTGCCCTTGCCAGACATGGAGAGCTGCATACCCTCGGCTACTCCGGCAGGGATGCGGATGGAGATCACCTCTTCCTCGCGCACGATACCCTCACCGTTGCAGTGGGCACACTTCTTGGAGATCGACTTCCCCTCACCATTGCATGTGGGGCAGGTGGATGAGGTTTGCATCTGTCCAAGGATGGTATTGGCCACGCGGGTGACCACACCCGAACCGTTACAGGTGGAGCAGGTTGTTTGAGAAGTACCATGTTCCGAACCGTTGCCGTCACAATGCGAGCAGGAGACGTATTTCTTCACCTTGATTTTCTTCTCCACACCGTTGAGGATCTCCTTGAGTGTGAGCTTCACCTTCACCCTCAGGTCGGAGCCACGGTTCACACGTCGGCCGCGTTGACTGCCACCAAAGCCGCCGAAGCCGCCGAAGCCTCCAAAATGACCACCGAAGATGTCGCCGAATTGCGAGAAGATGTCGTCCATAGACATGCCACCTCCAAATCCACCACCGGAAGCAGCACCACCCACTCCGGCATGACCGTACTGGTCATAACGGGCTCGTTTGTTCTCGTCGCTCAACACCTCATACGCTTCTGCTGCTTCCTTAAACTTCTCCTCGGCCTCCTTATTCCCCGGATTCTTGTCCGGGTGAAATTGTATGGCCTTCTTCCTGTAGGCTTTCTTGATCTCCTCGGCAGAGGCGCTCTTGGGTATCTCCAGTATCTCGTAAAAATCTCTCTTTGCTGCCATCTTATTCCCCCACAATCACTTTTGGGAACCGAATGATCTTCTCGTTCAGTTCATATCCTTTCTGTATGCAGTCGATCACCATCCCTTTCTGCGTCTCTTCCTGCGCGGGGATGGTGGTCACAGCCTCAAAGCGGTCGGCATCAAACGGTAATCCGATCGATTCAATCTCCTTCACGCCATGCTGACCGAGGAAAGTGATGAACTTGCCGTAAATCAGGTCCATCCCTTCCAGCATCGCATCCTTGTCCTCTGCCGCGTGCAGTGCGGTGAGCGCTCTTTCAAAGTCGTCAACCAGACCGATGATATCGAGCAGTACCCTCTCACCGCCGTTTTTAATCAACTCCGATTTCTCTTTCAATGTCCGTTTACGAAAGTTGTCAAACTCGGCATGCAGTCGCAGGTAGCTGTTGTTCAACTCATCATACTTTTCCTGAAGTTGTGACAACTTCTCATCGGAAACTGACTCTTCTGTCATATTGTCTTCTGTTTCAGCCTGTGGAGTATTATTCTGCGCTGTTGCCTTTTCCTCCATCATCTCCTCATCACGCTCAGTGGGAGACTGTTTCGTATCTTTATTTTTTGTCATATCTGATTAATTTCTTTGGTTAAGAAATGAGACTGCAAATAGTTTGCCAAAAATAAGCAGGGAGATGCTATCGGACATCTCAGAGAAACAACTCGCACCAATCGTCAAAGATTTCCACCTGGTGCCAACCATGACGGCTAAGCGACTGCCGAATCTTCTTCACCGGCTTCTCCTTACCCAACTGTGATTTGGAAAAAAATTTATCGGCAAAGCAGATGATCTGCTCCTCCAGGCTTACCGGTCGCATGTCCCGATGCGGGATGGGCAGCTTCCGGTTGATAATGGTTTCCAGGCTCAGTCCCGTACCCGTATGCCGCTCACACACCAGCCCATGCTTCGGGTACCCCTCCACTGTCAGCAGCTCACGCCCCAGGTAGCCATGACAGATATAGGGATGGATTCCTTCGCAGGCAATATGAGGTGCTTTGGTGAGATAAATGCCGATGTCGTGCAACATTCCCGCCTCCTCTATGAAGGACACATTCACCGCCAGTCTCGGATGTTTTGCGACGATAGATAGTGCCTTGTTGGTCACATCGGAGGTGTGTGACATGTAGATGTCGTACAGTTTCGTGCCCTTGTGGTAGTACTTCTCAATAATCGTTTCGGGATTCATAAATCACGATTTTCCATCAAGCCACAAATTTACGATAAAAAGTTGAAATTGAAAACATCTGCTTATCTATCCCTGCCACTGTTGCCGGTCACACTGTCATTGGAATATTTAAAAAATAGGAACTGTTAATGTCAGGCAGGAAAAAAATCCTATATTTGCGCTGAAATGATGGGTTATCTCAACAAAATAGCGAAATGGTTCTTTCTCTCCCTGTTTATACTTCACGTAAGCGGGATTACCCTTTTCACCCACACCCATGTGGTCAACCGCACGCGCTATGTCCATTCCCACCCCTTCAAATTTGGTGAGAAACAACAGCACGACCATAGCAAAAATGAGTTCCAGCTGCTGGATTACTTCTTTCGAACCACTCTCACTCCGGATATCATCCCTGAGATAGGGGTTAAGTGTGACATCCCCCCTCTCACCGTTTGTTTGCCCTCCCACTATGAACAGCTACATCTCATTGCCCCGGTATCTGTTCGACAGTTGAGAGCCCCACCCGCTGCAGCCTGACCATCTACTCCCATTTTTAAAAACGGACACCCATCAGTTTATGGTGTTC
>JAAZLV010000023.1 GCA_012799155.1 Bacteroidales bacterium
GCTCCTTCAATGATTTTATAGAGATCGGTATCGTCGAAAGGCATTTTTCCTCGTACCACCCCGGAGCCTCCATTCATTACACGTTCGGCCACAAGGAAATTCTCGAAACGTCCCTCTTTTTCGCATCTTTCAATCGCAACAGGAATCGTGATCTGTTGTATCTGACGGATTCTGGGCAGCCAAAAGCTATCGGTCAGGTGTACACTTTTCAGATCAATTTTCTGAATGTGATAGTCTTGTGCAGAAAGAGTGAGACAAGTAACGATGGTGAGTGTACATAGTATAAACGTTCTTTTATTCATATTTCAGCAAATTGAAATTAGATCAAACGACAAGAAAAATATGAATAACGACAGACAGTCGATCTGTTAGAGTTTCAGTGTTGTTTTCTTTCCTGAATAATCAACTGTGCGAACAACATCAGAACCCTCATTCTCTATCAACCTAATGTTGAAACGTCTTTGGTTCAACATACCGGTATAACTACCCTTGCGATTCTCAATGGTGAGTTTTCGGGAAGAGTCATCCCACCGAAACGCAATTTCAGTATAAGCTCCCTGTTCATAGTTGTAATTGTCGAACTCATCTTCGTATAATACGAACGTTCCGTCAGCACCTTTATAAACACGAATCTCAAGATCATCCCATTTCTTCTCCTCTGCAAATTGTACTTTCGGTCCCAATGGAAGGATGGATCCTGCTTTTACAAAGACAGGTATACGATCAATGGGAGTATTGCTGTCGACCGTTTTTCCTCCTGTAGTCCGCTCATTGCTCCAGAAGTCATACCAGTCAACACCTTCGGGAAGATAAACGGTGCGAGATTTGACAGATGTGAAATCAGCCTCCCGGATTACGTTTCTTCCTTCACCCGAAACAACCCGGGTGTACATTGGCTCTGTCACCGGACAGACAAGCAGGGATTTACCAAACATAAACTGGTCGGAAACATCCCAACAGTTGGGATCGTCCTGAAAATCCATCACCAGCGATCTGATCATGCTGGAACGGTTGGCAGTAACATCCCATGATACAGAGTAGATATAAGGAAGAAGCGTATAGCGAAGATTGATGAATTTCTCGATGGCATCATATACCGGTTCACCTTTTTTGCCGAATTGCCAGATCTCACGAGGTGCATCCGCCCCATGTGAGCGCATCATGGGAGAGAAAGTTCCGAATTGAAGCCAGCGGGTGTAGAGCTCCCTGTAATCAGGGTCTTCCAGCTTCCGGGGATAACTGCCGAGAAAGAAACCACCGATGTCGCTGTTCCAGTGAGGAATGCCACAGAGAGAGAAATTGAGTCCGGCCGGTATTTGTCGTGCCAGGTCACCCCAGGTAGCCTGTACATCGCCTGTCCATGTGTTGGCTCCATATCTCTGTTGACCGGCAAATGCAGATCTTGTCAGGATAAATACCCTTTTTTGGGAAGTCGTTGCCCGCTGGTTGTCATACACACCTCCCACGGTCATGAGCGGATAGGCGTTCCGCACTTTGCGCAGCGAACCCATATATGTCTGCAGGTTCATATCCTCATCTTTTGCATCAAGATGATCCGGTTCGGTTGAATCCATCCACCATCCATCAATGCCAAGAGAGAAAAGGCCATTGTTAAGATGCTCCCAATAGATCTGCCTGGCCTTCGGGTTATAGGGGTCATAAGGTTTTACACCTGAGGGATAGTCCCTATTGGGGGGCCAGAGCGAGGATCCTGATTGTGGCCAGGTACCCATGTTCAGGAGCATCCCCTGAGGTTCCATGATTCGGTATTGTTTTGTCATCGGTCCGAAAGAGGACCAGATTGAGATGACCATCCTGGCATTCATGTCATGTACTTCACGGATCATTCTTTTAGGATCTGGAAAGTTCTCGTTGAGAAACTCCATTGCATTCCACAAATAGTTGCTGCCCCAGTACTGCCAGTCCTGAATAATACCATCAATCGGGACACCTATTTGCCGGTATCTCCTAACAATGCCGGTAGTCTCATCCTGTGACTTGTATCGCTCCTTGCTTTGAAAGTAACCGTAAGTCCACAGCGGGAAGAGAGGTACATCGCCAGTCAGATGACGCATTTGTGCAACAACACCATCGGCATTTTTCCCGTACATAAGATAATAATCAATACAGTCTCCAACCTCTGAATGAAACAATGTCCCTTCCTGGTTGTCACTAAAAAGTGTCGGAGAATAGTTGTCCCAGAATAAACCGTAACCTTTCACCGACTGGAAAAAGGTAATGACATCTTCCGTATTGCCCTGAATCAATTTTTTTCTGGTGCCCCGTTGCGACATCTTTCCATTCTGCAGTTGTCCGAGTCCATAGATTGCCTCATTCTCCTCAAGCTGAAAGGTTTGGGCTACATCAAATGTTTTCACACCTGCATCGTCAAAGATGTTAAAGCGGGGAGCTCCTTTCTCACTCATCAGCAACTTCCCGTTGGAGGAGTAAAATGCGACAACGCCGTTTTTTTTGTTGATTTTCACTTCCAGCTCGCTACTGCGAATATTCAGGTAATCGCCTTTATCTGAAGTTTTAAGCGCAACTTTTTCAGGCTCTGCAATTACTGAAAGACTCTCTTTTACCGGATTTGTCCCTTCCGGATATTTGACAATCCTGGCTGTTGAGGGATTGAAGAAAGAGACGGATATGATTGTAGAATTGATGGTTGTTTTGATGCCATCCGGTGTTTTTGATACTGCAAGAGTAGTTGATTGCGCTGCCTCATTTGTATTCCCAACCAGAAATAGTGAAGTTAAGACAAATGCAAGCAGGAGATTTGTTTTAAGATTTAATAAGTTCATCTTCATGTTGTTTTTTTATCGTTTAGGCTAAAACGTGAATTGAAATAATACTGTCCGGATTACATTTGGATCAATTGGCAAACCAATGTTTGTTTGAATCATCATATATCCGGACAGCAAATATACACTTTTAAAAAAAATTAATCAACTAAGCGTTCTACCGCATCTCAATAACCTGGGTTTTGCTTTAGATTTCCATTGGCCTCAAGTTCTCTTTTGGGTATTGGGAAAAGCGTTCTATATGCTTCGCTCGCCGGGTGAGAGAACCATGATTTTGTGGTATAAGCACCAAAACGAATCATATCCTGCCGGCGACGCCCCTCTTGGTTAAACTCCCAACCCAATTCATCCAGAAAGCGACCGTACATGATATCGGCACCACCCTCATACGTATTTGCAGGGGTTTCCCTGTTGTCTCTTATACCATAGTCATAAACACTGCCGGCAAGGAGTTCAGCTCCTGTAACGGTTGCTTTCGCAGGTGCCCCGGTGAATGCCCTGGAGCGAACTTGTGTCACGAGCGCGGCTGCGTCATCCGCTTTGCCTGTCCGCAGGAGACATTCTGCTTTCATCATCAAGACATCAGCATAGCGGAATAAAACAAAATCGTTATCCAAAATATTGGATGAGCCAAGGCCAATCTCATATTTTTCAAAACGGACACCCTGATGTTGTTCAGACTGCGCGATACTATTTATTTCGTTCACAAAATCCATCTGTTTGCCAATATACTCTGCACTACCAATGGTAATATAGATCGGTTCACCCCCGATGGTATATTGCGGCCCTTTGATAAAGTTGTCGTGATACCGGCTATCGTCCGGATCAAACGAGTCGATGAATTGCGGAATAGCACACATACCTCCCCAGGGCTCCTGCGTGATATTGTATTTGTACTGTAACCCTGCCGGCAAAGTTTGCATGTGGTGATCGAATGCGTTCCAGCTGGTAGTATAATTTGCGTCAATGGCTAATCCCAGAATTATCTCAATGGAGTTCTGGTTTTCAGTCACAAACACATTTTTTTGCCTGGACTCTAAGCCGTATCCAACATTCGAGTTCATAATCAAATCACATTGCTGAATGCATTTTTCCCATTCGGGCGTGCCTGTATAAACTTCGGCGTTCAAATACATTTTTGCCAATAACGTTCGTGCCGCCCATTCGTTGAAACGCGCATAAGTACTCTGGCCGCGTTCTTTTGATAAAAGGGGCATGCTCTCAGTTAGTTCTTTTACAATGAAGTCAAATACCTCTTTTCTGGTGGATTGTTCAGGTAAGTAACCCTCAGGGAGATCGAATTTTGTTTCGATCGGGACATTTCCCCAAAGGTCGATCAAAAAGTAATAATAACAGGCACGCGTTGCCCGTAATTCAGCGATGATACCGTCATAAACAACCTGATCGCTGATGGGTAAAAAACCCGATTCGATTTGATATATCAATCGATTACAATTCGTTACTCCTTGAAAAATACGCGTCCACAAACCCCGATTCCACGTCTCTGTTTCGGTCCAGGTGTGCTCGTGTGCACGTCTGTACAAACCACCGTCTACCCATCCATTGGGTCGGGCGGGGATTACTACTTGATCGGCGGTAATCTCCTGATAACGCCATATACCGTCAAAATCAAGCATCGATGCACGTAGTTGAGTGTATGCAGCTCCGGTAATTGCAGGCACTTCCTTTTCTGTAGGCTCGAACTGTTCGGCAATAATTTCGCTATAACTGTCACTTACCAATTCCGTACATGCGGAACCAAATGAAACGACCAATACAATTAAAAGCGCGAGTTTATATTTAATTAGTTTCATCTCATTGTTTATTTAAAGTTAAAAACTCAGGTTAATACCAAAAGTAAAGGTCCTCACAGTGGGGTATTTATCCCGGCTATCATTTCCCGGATCAAGACCGCTTGCATTCACCTCTGGATCAATGCCCTTATATTTTGTTATCACAAAAGTATTCAGGGTTGATGCATAGATTCTAGCCCTGTTGAGGTATTTAATCTTATCAGTGTTGAATGTATAGCCAAGCGTGATATTGTCAATTTTCCAATGGTCACCTTTTTCAATGTAGTACGAATTGTACTCAAGATCAAGGTCATTGTTTAGTACCGCTTTGCCGAATACTGGGTCGTAAGCTGATTTCAATCGGTTGTACTGCTGATGAGTTTTGGTGTTTTCGTAATACATCCTGGCAAAATTCAATATATCATAACCGAATGCACCCCTCATCGAAACAGCGAAATCAAAATTTTTATACCGTATGGAATTGTTCCAGCCTAAGTAGTACTTGGGAAGACCGTTTCCAATAATCATTTTGTTTTCATCCACTTTTGCGAATTCATCATAAGGTACGGGTGCTCCTGTTTCAGGATCTTCATAAATCCATTTCCCTTCATCATCGATGTCAATTACTTTATAACCCCAGAAATTACCGATTTTTCCTCCAATATCCAGTCGATGAGTTGGACCATAAATAGGAATTTGGGCATCACCAGTTGTTATATAGGAGTTTTGGGGCTCGTATAGGTCGCTGGAAAGTGTAACCAATTTATTGTTGTTTGTGGAAAAGTTAAAGTCACTGTTCCATTCCAGATCTTTAGTTTTTACCGGTACCCCTCTTAACAGGAATTCAATCCCACTGTTTTTCATCTCACCAACATTGGCACGTGTTGTATTGACCAAGTTTGGTGGAACAGGGACTGTGTAATCATACAATAACCCGTCAATCACTCGATTATAATAATCAATGCTTCCCGATAGACGGCTTCTTAAGAAGGCAAAATCGAGACCAATATTCATTTCTTTTTTCTCTTCCCATCTCAAATAGGGATTGGGATTTCGTGTCGGTACAATCGTTTGAATCCATTCGCCATTGGTGTAGACGGCACCGCTATAACCGAGCGTTCCGACCCCTAAAAATGAACTATTGGGTTGCGTTCCGGTAACGCCATAGCCAGCGCGCAGCTTCATCTCGTTAATAGATGAAACATCCTTTAAAAATGACTCTTCTTTCATTCGCCAACCTACAGAAATAGAAGGGAAGGTACCCCAAGGATCTTCTGTTCCCCATAATTGACTTGCGCCTTCGTGACGTAAACTAGCCATAAACAGGTAACGATCTTTGTAATTGTAGTTCACCCGACCAAAGAAACCAATGAGGTTGGTAAGACCTCTGTAGCTGTTCATATCCCAAAAAGTAGATCCTTTAGCGATCGCTTGCCCGAGGCCAATATTGTGTTGCCCGAAGATGTCAGTTGGGAAATCGGTATTGTACATCGAATGATTTCTTCCATCATAATCTTCATAGCTATACCCGGCCAGCAACGTGAAGTTATGATCATTGATGTTATTTTTATACTCAGCTGTCAGGTTGATCAACCTTTCAACATTTTGTGTGGCACCAACTGATGCGGCTCCTTTACGGCCGTCACGAACGGTTGAAATATGGTTTTGTGTTTCATACCACCCACCGTGTTGATGGTATTTAGAGAACGACATTAGCCCTCTTAAGCTCAATCCTTTCATCGGGTTGATGGTTATTGTCCCGTTGATACGATTGAACAGCGAACTAGCACTATTGTCCTGTTCCATGATACGGGAAACCGGATTTTCTACTTCGAAAATGCCTGCTTCATACCATTTTCCATCCTCATCTTTGACGGGAATCGTAGGATGGTACTGGTTCACCAATCTGAAAATATTGTTGCTGAATGAACTGGAATTATCGTTGCGCGACAAGATGCCGACATTTAACTGAACCACACCATCAAACATGCTGTGATTCACGTCGGCACGAGCGCTGAGTCTTTCTCGGTATGATTTTTTGAAAATTCCTTCCGAGTTGTTGTACATCAGCGAGAGTAAGTAATTCGTTTCTTGGTTCCCGCCCCTAATCGTCAGATTATGGTGTTGTATGAACGGTGTCCTTGAAATCTCATCCAACCAGTTGGTGTTCCCTCCATAATCATGTGACGTCCCAATGACTCCTTCTGAGATGAGTCTTCTATAATCATCGGCATCCAACAAATCTGTTTTCTTTCTGATGGCTTGGGTTCCAATGTAATGGGAGTATTCCACATGATTTCGTATATTCGCGTTTGCCCTTTTGGTTGTAATAATAATTACCCCATTCGTTCCTCTTGTACCGTAAATTGCCGCTGCCGATCCATCTTTTAACACGTCGATCGATTCAATATCATCAGGAGAAACAGTATTGAAATCACCAGGTACTCCATCAATCAATATCAACGGGTTGGTGCTGGTGCCGTGAAGCGTGGTGTTTCCGCGCAGTCTTATCGATGAGTTTCCCGAGGGGTTGCCGCTGGTGGTATTAATGATCAAACCTGCAACCTTACCCTGTATCAATTGACCCAAGTCCCGCACGCTTCCCTGGGTGTAGCTTTCCGGTTTCACCGAAACCACTGCACTGGTTACATCTGCTGTTCTTATGCTGCCATAGCCAATTACAACAACCTCTTCAAGACCAATGAGATCTTCAGAAAAAGTAACGTTGATTTCTCGCTGATCCCCAACAGGGATCTCTTCGGTAAGATAACCAATGTAAGAAAACACCATAACAGCATCCCTGTCAGGAACGTTAATCGTGTATCGACCATTGATGTCGCTGACAACCCCAATATCTGTTCCCTTGAGCATAATCGCTGCTCCAATAACTGGTTCTCCATTCTCATCTCTAACAGTCCCTGTGACTGTTTTTCCCTCCTGTTGAGCTGTCTGGATCATTTCGGCAATGGCAGAAGCATTTCGATTGATCTTTTTCAGCAGAACAATGTAATTGTTTTCAAAATCATGACCAATGTCAGAATTTGCAAACGCCTCCTTCAGGTATTCCGAAACCTTATTGGTTTTCTCCTTTAGCAGGATCTCTTTTTCCGTGTCTATTTCACGGTTACTGTAGACAACCAGGTAATCGGTCTGCTGCTCGATTTCCCGGATGAGATCCCCAATCGTAATGTTTGTTGATTTCAACCCGATAACGGCATCCTGGGCACTTGAATTCACTGCCGACAATTGAAATGCAACGACAAAAAGAAATAGCAGGCTGATTTTCATGATTTTTAATAAATCTTTAA
>JAAZLV010000170.1 GCA_012799155.1 Bacteroidales bacterium
ATTGCTCATGCCGGCGGTGGTGTCTATCAGCTGATCGATGTGGAGATCCACTTCCACGACAGCATTTTTCTCTCTCTTTTCGATACGTTGAATTCGAGGACGTCTTTCAGGAGTTTCTTTCTCCCTTAGTGCTCGCTCTATTTCGCCTGCGGAGACCAGTATCTCCCGTTCAGGCTGATCGTTTCGGATGATGTAAAAGAGCAATGCATCATCTTCAAAATAATCGTTCTCACGGAAACTGTGCAGCTTGTAGAATTTCACTGTGTCGATACGCAGTTCCACGGAGCAGGGGTTTTTGAAACGAAACGGTTTGTTGTGTTTGAATGCGATGAATTGCAGCGATACCTTCTCTATCTCATTGAGTTGTTCTTTTCCGAACTCTTCCAGGAAGATTTTGGTGTTGGGTTCCACGCTGCCACTGTAACGACTCTTCCAGCTGTTGTTCTCACGGCTCATGTAGTTGAAGAAAAGCCAGTAGTTGCTATCGTTCACGAAGTAGCACTCGTATCCGGTAGAAGAGAGGTTCTTTACATCGGAGGGCAGGAATGCCAGGCAAGCTGTGATCTGTTCTCCTTCACGGGTCTCTTCCGGGATGTCGGTGACGGTTACCCTTGCTTCGGGTGTCTTTTGTACTGACTCATCTTTTGCAATCAGTTCCTCTTTTTCGGCAACCTGACCCAGTTTCTCGTTGCCGGAGGCTTCCACCACCACACAATCAGAGATCATCACCGGCAGGTCGAACCCATGTTCGTCCTCCACCATTACCAACTGTTTGTTGAGAAAGCCTTTGACGGTACCTCCCCCCACAGTGCTAAGAAACCGCACCTTGTCACCTACCGATAATTTCTTCATTTGTATGATCTTTCTGTTACAATTAAGTCTATCTATTTCGGGTTGGAATTCTCCGATTGAGGTCTCTTATGTTTGTTAGCTGTTGCAAAGATGACTAATTTTGCAGAATAAATGAATTAATTAAAACGAAAAATCCATTTTGCGTTTATAAAAAATGAAAAAAGAGGAGATTATCCATCTACCCATATCCCGCTTCCATTACCAACTTCCAGAAGATAAAATCGCCAGGTATCCACTTCCTCAACGGGATGCCTCCCGACTGCTACTGTACGAGGATGGAGAGATCAGTTCCAACATGTTTGTCGAACTTCCCGACAGGCTCCCTGAGGGCAGTCTGTTGTTGTTCAACAATACCAGGGTGATCCATGCCCGACTGTTGTTTTACAAACCTGGTGGAGCCTGTATTGAGATATTCTGTCTCACGCCTTCACTTCCTGCCGATTATGCGATCAACTTCCAGCAGCGTAAATCCTGTACCTGGCAGTGTATGACCGGAAATGCCAGAAGATGGAAAGAAGAACCCCTGGTGATGAAGGTGCCAACCGACAATGGAGTGGTGACACTTCAGGCTGAAAGGATCTCGCGAAACGGAGCAGAGAGCGAGATTCGTTTTAGCTGGGATGATGATCGATTTACCTTCTCCGAACTGCTGGAAGCGGCGGGTAGGTTGCCTATTCCTCCCTATCTGAACAGACCTACCGAAGAGAAGGATGAGGTAACATATCAAACCGTTTATTCACGCATTGAAGGTTCTGTTGCGGCTCCCACCGCCGGACTGCATTTCACGCCGGAGGTGATGGAGAGACTCCACGCCAGAGGAATAGAGACTGCCGAGGTTACACTCCATGTGGGTGCTGGTACCTTCCGGCCGGTGAAGAGCGAGACCATTGCAGATCATGAGATGCATACCGAGTTTATCTCGGTGGAGCGTGAGACCATTGAGAAGTTGTTGCATCATCAGGGAAATCTGGTTGTGGTGGGCACAACCTCTCTGCGCACGGTGGAGAGTCTCTATTATATCGGCAGGAAGTTGCAGGACCACCCTGACCTGCAACCTCATCAATTGAGCGTGACGCAGTGGGAGCCTTATGAGGAGGAGGTCACAATTCCACCGTCCGGTGCACTGCAAAACATTCTCAACTACCTTGACAGAACGGGTGAGCAGCGTCTGATGGCCAATACCCAAATCATTATTGCACCGGGTTATGGCTTTCACTTCCCTGACGCTCTTATCACCAACTTCCACCAACCGCAGAGCACGCTGCTATTGTTGATAGCCGCCTTCGTGGGTGATGATTGGAAGAAGATTTACGACTATGCCTTGCAGGAGGAGTATCGCTTTCTAAGCTATGGCGACAGCTCCCTGTTATGGAAAAAGATGAAAGAAGAGTCTATTTAGGTTA
>JAAZLV010000171.1 GCA_012799155.1 Bacteroidales bacterium
AACAGCTTCGGACTGGCTGTCTTCCTCTCATTACTCTTTCGGCACCGTGGTGTAACAGTTGCAGTATTAGGCTGGGCGCTACTCAACAGCTACACCCGTATTTATCTGGGTGTGCACTTCATCTCCGATATTGTGGCGGGTATATTAGCCGGCTCATTGCTGGCATTCCTGCTCTATCGGCTCATGATGCTTCTGCTGCATCGACTGCCTGCAACTAAAGATATGGCAACCAATAGACTATACAAGATAAAACAAGGCAATTGGCTGACAATGTACATCCTTGCCTACCTCTTTCTTGTGACTTTATTCAGCCCCCTATTGTCATCTCTTCCACATTGAAAAATTTAGCCTGACCGTTTACTCCTCTTTTAATAAAGATTTTGAGGAAAAAGTTTGGAATCTCTTTTTTTTTCCGTAAGTTTAAGGCATCAATCTAATTTGTTACGGAATTATCAACTAAAATAAAAAAGCCATGGCAAGAACAATTACCTTTAATGAACTAAGAGAACTGAAAGACAAACTCCCTGATGGCAGTATCCACCAAATAGCCGCAGAATTGGATATGAAACCCGAAACCGTGCGCAACTATTTTGGCGGATACAATTTCAAGGAAGGCAAGAGTGTGGGGATACATATTGAGCCGGGACCAAATGGTGGTATAGTTGTACTTGACGATACCACCATTTTTGACAAGGCCCTCAAGATCCTGGGGCTGGATAATTACCCTGAACCGGAACACCAACCGGAGGTGACGGAAGAGGAAGATTAAAATATCACATAAAACCCAATGACCGTTTGATTGAAAATATGTGATTGGGTTTTTTTACGTCTCACTGACATCTGTGGCTGCCGGCTGCATATGTCTCAATTGATTACAGTATGGATAAAGATCACAAACATCACGAAGAGAAAATGGTCACCGTGGCCATTCACACATATGAGAAAGCCCATATTCTGAAGACTATTCTGGAGTCGGAAGGAATACCGGCCGTGATTCACGGTGTCAGGATGATTGAGCCGGTTATACCGGGTAATGTGCGAGTGAGGATCAATGAGAGCGACTTGCCGCGTGCCCTGCGTATCATTGAAGAGATTGATTTCAGCGAACAGGATGCCAAAACAACGAACAAGGAGAAGCTAAAAGAGATACTTGTTCCAGTAGATTTCTCCGATTATTCACTAACTGCTTGTACATTCGCCTTTCGACTGGCTCGCGACCTCGAATGTGAGGTGAAGCTGATGCATGTTTTCTTCACTCCCTTTTATCCCGCATCGGTCCCCTTCGGTGACTCCTTCACGATACAACCGGCGGACAAAAGCATTTATCAGGATGTGAAGAGTAAGACTGAGAAAGAGATGAATCTTCTGGTTGATAAGATCAGAAAGGAAGTTGAAACCGGTATTCTGCCGGATGTGTCTTTTCAGACACTCCTGGTAGAGGGTCTCCCGGAAGAGGAAATCATCTCATACTCAAAGAAGTTTAGGCCTACAGCAATTGTCATGGGCACCAGGGGACGAAATGCCAAAGAGATGGATCTCATTGGTAGTGTTACCGCTGAGGTGATGGATGGATGTCGCACACCTGTATTTGCCATACCGGAAGGTACTCAGGTGCAGGGAGTGGCAGAGATGAGGCACATCGTCTTTCTAACCAATTTTCAGGAACGTGAGTTTAAGGCTTTCGATATCATGATGCAATTTCTCAAACCCTATAAGGTGAAGATTTATCTTGCACATATAGCAAAAAATGAGGATGTATGGAACGAGATCAAGCTGTCAGGCATTCAGAAACGATTTGCTGAGCTTTATCCGCATTTGGAAACGGAGTATCGTGTGATTGATCCGAATATCGGACTTGAAGAATCACTCGAAAAGTTCGTAAAGGAACATCAGATTGACATGATTTCTCTATCAAGCTCCCGGAGAAATATATTCGCGCGTATGTTCAATCCCGGCATTGCACGTCGCATGCTGTTCCATTCCGACACACCCTTGCTGGTGATAAAAGGGTTGTAATCACGATTGCGGCGACTATATAAAAAATGGGCCCCTTTAACGGAGGCCCATTTTTTGTGCGTAAATTATGTCAGCTTTTACTGAATGCCCAGTTTACTTTTCACCATGGGTGTGATGTTCACGGCTGTAGGGCTCACATACACAATGGGTGATTGCATGGTGGAGACATCAAAGACGAATGTGTAACTGTTTTGATCACCTACTGCTTTGATGGCATCGGCAATCTTCTTGTTTACCGGCTCCAACAGCTGTTGTTGTAGTTGCTGCATCTCCTGCTGACTGTTCTGCAGATAGACCTGATAGCGTTCCTGGATCTGGGCCAGTTGTCGTTGCTGATCCTGCAGTACGGCGTCGGATGTGGCCTTGTTCTTGTCAAACTCCTCCGCTTTCTTGTTGAATTCATCTACCAGTGCCTGACCATTCTTTGAAATCTCCTCCTGTTTTGTGCTCAATTGGGTTTCGATTCCAGCCAGTTCCGGCATGGCGGAGAAGATCTCCTGTGCGTTTACGTACGCGATTTTCACATCCTGTGCCACGGCCGCCAGAGGGGCCAGAGCAATCATACAGATCAATAATTTTTTCAACATGTTTTTATTTCTCAATTTTTAATGAATAATGCTGTGTTCAAAGAGCCTACAAAGGTAATCTTTTATTTTTAATAGCCTAACCGGGCGAGTACCAGATCACTGATATCGAT
>JAAZLV010000172.1 GCA_012799155.1 Bacteroidales bacterium
ACGCCTGTCGGGTGAGAAGCCCCCGGCCGATGCCCTCTGGTTGGGTGGCAGTTACAGCCAGAAGCCGCACCACTGGGAGGCTGCCTCGGCACTCTTCCAACTGCACCGGGAAAGCGCACCTGTATGCTTTATCAACAGCGCCATCCCCCGTTTCCACAACGGACGTGACGAACATATCCGGCTGCTCGACAGCCTGGGGATCTATAGTGAGGTGCACACCTTCGACGACACCCCCCACACCTTCTGGCACTTCCATCCCTGGCATCTCTCCACTGTCCGGCTGATGACCGCCTACCTGGATAAGATCTTCCGGTCGGCAGAGCCGGTCGACAGGAGCGGTTTTGACTGGGTAGTGGCACAGGATGGCACGGGCGACTTCACCACTGTGCAGGCAGCCATCGACGCGGTGCCCGATTTCAGGAAACGGCCCACCCGCATCCTGATTCGCAACGGCATCTACCGCGAGCGACTGGTCATCCCAGAGACCAAGCATCAGCTGACGCTGGTGGGTGAGGAGAAGAACCGCACCATCCTCACCTGGAACAACTTTGCCGCAAAGAAAAGCCCACTGGGGGATGAGCTCGGCACCTCCGGATCGGCCTCCACCTACATCACCCCCGACCTCTTCACCGCCGAGAACATCACCTTTGCAAACGATGCCGGACCGGTGGGACAAGCGGTGGCGGTGATCGTGCGGAGCGACCGGGCACGTTTCATCAACTGCCGATTCCTTGGCTTTCAGGATACGCTCTACACCCATAAAGCGGGCAGCAGGCAATACTACCAAAACTGTTATATTGAGGGCACGGTCGATTTCATCTTCGGCTCCTCCATTGCCTGGTTCGAGGAGTGCGAGATCTACTGCAAGGAGAACGGTTACATCACTGCCGCCTCCACCCCGCAGCAGCAACCCTTTGGATATGTGTTCAACCGCTGCACCATCACGGGTGACACACCCGATTCCTTCTACCTGGGCCGTCCCTGGCGACCCCATGCACGGGTACTCTTCATGGAGTGCGAACTGGGTAATGTGATCCGCCCCGAAGGATGGAACAACTGGGGCAACCCCTCCAACGAAAACACCGCCTTTTACGGTGAGTTCAACAACTGGGGCGCAGGAGCCTCCACCACACAGCGTGTGGGTTGGTCGCACCAGCTCACCAGAGATGAAGCTGCAACCATCACAAAAGAAGGGGTGCTGGGGAGTGACTTTTTTGGTGATTTTTGATCTCGACAGCCACAAAACCAATCAAGTATTTAGACTATCTTTCTACCTGATCAGACACACTTTTTGGAACAATATTCCAAAACAAGAGAGTGTGTAAACAGGGTTCAAGGAGCCTCTAGCCTTATTGCACCCTTATTGCACCCTTATATCCACTCCAATAATTATCGGAGTGGATATGAAGATACAATAAGCTCAGAATATAGGAATAGCTTCCCAAAACAGGCAAAAAACCTGCCGATCTGAGGGGAACGACAGGAATGTTACATACAAGGCAGGCCCTGTCAGGCGATTCAACCGACGTGTCAATCGCCTGACAGGAACAATCATTTGCCTCTGTTATCTATTGTGAAATGGTAAGCGCAACAGTTTGCAGATCTTTCTCCC
>JAAZLV010000173.1 GCA_012799155.1 Bacteroidales bacterium
CACTTGCTTCAGCCTTGCGTTTTGCCAGGTCGGCCTCGAAAGCCTTCTTGGCTTCACCCGACTTGTAGGCACGGTACTGTTCGGGATGCATCGCCAGTTCGAAGAGCTCTTCCTCATCCTGACCCAGCTCCCAGTTGTTTTGTTTCATTTCGGCACGGAAGCTGTCCAGCTTGTCAGGATAGAGCTCCTGAGGATTGCCATTGTAGAATTCACGACCCTGCTCCTTCGCCATCGCCACGATCTCGGGTGCCGGCTCACCGGGCAGTTTGCCCGACTTACCAAGGATCATATCCCAGATGTTGTCGGCAATCATCGACCAGCGCTCCTTGCCCTTCTCGAGCTGCAATACGTTCATCAGCGCCAGATTCTTCACATACTGGCTGTAGGGGGTCACCAATGGTGGATAACCCACCATGGGCCACACATGAGTCACCTCGTCGAACAGCTTGATCAACAGGTCGTCTTGCGTCAGTTCCGGTTGTCCATTCTTCACCTTCCAGCGGTTCAGTGAGGCAAGGTTGTTCTCTAGGTCTGCCATCAGGCTGCCCATCATGCCACCGGGGAGACCGGGACCGATCAACAGTGAGTTCATCACCCTGTTTTTGGAGTCGATGTAGTACCCCAGGAAATCATCCATAAATTTCTGCGTGAGGGAACGCACCTTCATATAGGCCTTCATGTTGATCTCCGGAACTTTGAAGCCGGCATCCTTCAACATTGCCTGCACCGCCAGCAGGTCGGCATGACCAGTACCCCACGAGAGAGGTTCCATAGCCACGTCAATATACTCCGCACCGGCATGTGCTGCCTCCAGGATGGAGGCCATCTGGAAGCCAGGGCCCGCATGACCGTGGTAGGTAACAGGAATGTCGGCATGTTTCTCCTTGATCTGCTTGATGATCCTTCCGATGGAGGCGGGACGTCCCACGCCTGCCATATCCTTGATGCATATCTCATCGGCACCCATTCCTATCAGCGTGTCAGCCAACTCTGTGTAGTATTTCACAGTGTGTACCGGTGAAACGGTGAGGCTGAGCGCCGCTTGTGAGATCATACCTGCCTCCTTCGCAAATACAATGGAGTCCTTCAGGTTGCGTGGATCATTCAGACCATCGAACGAACGGGCAATATCGGTACCCTGCTGCTTCTTCACACGGAACATCAGTCGCCGTACATCCGATGGCACAGGGCTCATACGGATACCGTTCAATCCCCTCTCCAGCATGTGGGTCTGAATTCCGGCATCGTTGAAGGGCTGTGTCCAGTCGCGTACCGCCTTGTTGGGGTTCTCACCGAACAGCAGGTTGATCTGTTCGAAGCCACCGCCGTTGGTTTCCACACGGGCGAAACAACCCATCTCTATGATTGCGGGAGCCACCTCCGTGAGCTGCTCCACTGTGGGGACATACTTACCTGAGGACTGCCACATGTCTCTATAAAGGAGACTGAATTTAATCTCTTTTGCCATAAAATATCGTTTGATTTGTTTTGGTTCTTATCGCTTCTCGATGGAGTCGACCTTCCCGCTCCCACTAGTGATCACATCCACCACTGCAGCAATTACTGCCAGTTTGCGTGGTTGAATTGCCTTACCAGCAGCTGCACTTTTTGCAGGATGTTCAGGTTCCCTGATGTAACGGTTGGTAATCCCGATTACCAGGTTTCCCACCCCTACCACGAGGGAAAGGATGACAAATACCATGATCATCCCTATAGCCAATAGGGTTAAGGCCTCATTTATATTTTCCATAGATTCCAGTTTTTACGTTCCAAAGATGATAACCCGGCACAGCCTAATAGATAGAAATATAGCGAATTCCGGAGTGAACATACACTTTGTCACCCAAAAATACAAAAAAATATGCTCATTGATGCACAATGTGCGCCAAAATGAGCATATTTATATTTATTTTAAAATGCTTTGACTTTTTTTCAGCAATTAATATTCATCTTTCGTATGGTTAAGCCGCATCAGCTTCACAAGTTCAACCACTGCAATCGGCACCAGCGAGAGGGCTCCTACATATAGCCAATGCAAGTTGTCCATTGGCATCACGCCGAAAATGTTGCTTACCGAAGGTATCAGCAAAACGCCGAGCAGCAACAATGCTGACATGAAGATTGCACCCAGCAGCGCCAGGTTGCTAAAGACACTTGTGCGGAAGGAAGAATGTTTGTTGGAGTGCAGGTTTCGTACATGTAACAGTTGGGAGAAACCCAAAACGGCAAATGCCATGGTCCTACCCAATACTTCCGGGTCCTCAAGGCCTGCCTGTTTGCCATCGTGAAGTCCAATCAAATAGGCAGCCAGCGAGATGAGACCTATGGTGGTACCCTGATAAATGATGCGCCAGATCATTCCCCTAGTGAAAAATCCCTGATTGGGATCACGAGGTCGACGGGTCATGATATCTTTCTCCG
>JAAZLV010000174.1 GCA_012799155.1 Bacteroidales bacterium
CTCTCATGGCAATAATCCTGTAGTTCCTGCATCACCAGATAGGGATGCAACTCCACCTGGTTCACAGCAGGAACAACATCTGCCACATCAAGCAGCTCTTCCAGATGATGTATCAGATGGTTGCTCACACCGATGGCACGAACAGCGCCACTTTCGTAAATCTTTTCCATTTCATGCCAGGCCTCAACAATTTTACCCTTCACGGGCCAATGTACAAGGTAAAGATCAACATAGCCAATATCGAGCTTCTGCCTGCTCTCATCAAAAGCCTTTGTGATCCTCCCCTGCAGGATGTCGCTGCCCCACAACTTGGTGGTCACGAACAACTCTTCCCGGGGAATACCGCTTTCACGCAATGCCTTGCCGATAGGCTTCTCGTTACCGTAAAGCGTGGCGGTATCAATGTGACGGTATCCGGCATCAAGCGCGCTGCGAACCGCATGCTCCACCTCGGCGTCATTTCTGCCAAGACGATAGGTGCCAAGACCGGGTACCGGGATTGCGATTCTGTTATTCAATTCAATGCTTTTCATAAGCGTTCTTTTCGCAAACGTTGCTGTACGTTCTTTTTGTCCATATGTATCTGTTCCACCAACTGCTCCATCGTTTCAAACTTCTGATCAGATCGGATAAAATCGATGAATTCAACCGTAAGGGATTGGTTGTACAGGTTGCCGCTGAAATTGAAGATGTTCACCTCCACGCTGATCTCGGGATCGGCATGCAGTGTAGGTCGTGTGCCTATATACAGCATACCCTCATAGGTTTCTCCAAGCATGTGAACCCTTACGGCATAAACACCCAATGCAGGCACCACCTTATATCGCTCCCAGGAACGGATGTTGGCTGTCGGGAAACCGATAGTGCGACCCACGCGATAGCCCTCCACAATCTTACCCGATAAAGTATATCTGTAGGAGAGCAGGCTGTTTGCACGCATCACGTCACCCTCTTTCAAGAGTTTACGGATACGTGTGGAACTGACATTCCCTTCGTCGGACTGCCACTCCTCAGCTCGGATCACAACCATGCCAATCTCATCGCCATACCGTTCATAGTCAGCAAAACCCTCCTTGCGATCATGGCCAAAGCGATGGTCATAACCCACCAAAAGAGTGGAGACATGCAATTGCTCTTGCAGCACCTGTTGCATGAAGGCACTTGCAGAAAGTTGTGACAGCGCCTTTGTGAAGGGTAGTGTGATACAGTAATCCACTCCCGTGGATGCCAGCAATGCCAGCTTCTCCTCGTAACCGCAAAGCAACGCCGGTTGATAATCTGCCTGTAGCACCTTGCGGGGATGTACCGGGAAGGTAACAACTGCAGAGGGTAGATGTTGACGTGCGGCCTCATCTCTTACCTGCCTTATCAGATAACGGTGCCCAGCATGCACCCCGTCAAAAAAACCGACTGTGGCTACAAATCGTTTTCCCTCCGTTTCTTGATTGTTTGTTAGATCAATGTGTTCCAAAATAAACCGATTGTTTTCAGAAGTCTTCCCGTCCTCTCTTAAATTGTTAATAACATCTTACCAGACTGTTTGGTTTTCACCATCCGTTTCAATTATCCAAATGAAAAATACTCGCAATTGAGTGCAAAATATTAAAATAATTTAGTTTATCGGCGTGAAGATACAATTATTCGATATCTTTGCAAAAAAGAAAATCCTTCTGCAAAGATAATCTGTCAACCTAAAAGTAATAGAAATATGTCAAAATTAAATTATCTGATCGCTGGCGCAACAGCTACATTAATGATCTCATGCGGTAGTACCACAAATCACAACAGCCTCACCCCTGAAGAGGTTGCCGAAGGTTGGGAACTGCTGTTTGACGGAACCACACTGAATGGATGGCGTGACTACAATGGTGAAGAACTGACGGCGCCCTGGTTTGCTGAAGATGGGATGATTCAGGCCAAAGGAGAGGGTGCCGATGAACATGGCTACATCGTCACCAATAAGATTTACGAAAACTTCGAGCTGGCATGGGATTGGAAAATTGCAGACGGAGGAAATAGCGGCGTACTATATCATGTTGTGGAGAATCCCAAGTTTGCAGTCCCCTATGTGACCGGACCGGA
>JAAZLV010000175.1 GCA_012799155.1 Bacteroidales bacterium
GAGCTCTATGAGCGTCAGATACAATTCTTCACCAACATCATCCATGAGATACGCACGCCGCTGAGTCTCATCAAGGCACCGCTCGAGAGCATCATGCAAACCATCACGACGACTCCCGAAACAGAGGAGAACCTGCAGGTCATGGAGCGCAACGTGGAAAGGATGCACACCCTGGCTGACCAGTTGCTCGATTTCAGGAAGATCGAACAACACACGCTCGTCTACAACTTCAAGTCTCATAATCTCACCCATATCATCCGGCAGGTCAGCTACCGCTACAAGGCAGCCTGTCGTCTGCGATCCATCAACCTTGAGCTATCCCTCCCCGAAGAGCCTCTCATCTGTGAGGTCGACTCCGAAGCGATCACCAAGATCGTCAGCAACCTGTTGAGCAATGCACTGAAGTATGCTGATAAAAAGATCAGGGTGCAGCTCGCCTACACTGAGAAGGCCATCACCCTGGAGGTGATCAACGATGGAAACCCCATACCGGAGAAATATTGGGAGAAGATCTTTCAGCCCTTCTTCCAGGTCAATGACGACAAGGAACTGCAACGCAGGGAAGGAAGCGGCATTGGTCTAGCGCTGGTGAAATCGCTTGTCGTGAAGCACAACAGCAAGATCAAGGTATACAGTGACACCGAGCAAACCGTATTCACGGTTACCATCCCTTACGTCCATTCAGCACCCAATCCCTCCAGACTCGAGGATGACCTGCTCGATGGTGACCGGCTACCTTCCGGAGAAACGGAGTACGGTGACACCTTCCAGGAGGAGAAACAGGAGTTTGTCAACACCCTGCTCATTGTGGAAGACAATCTGGAGATGCTCAATTTCCTTCATAACAATTTCGCACGACACTATAACGTGATGACGGCCCGCAACGGCAACGAAGCATTGGCACGCCTGGAGGAAAACACCATCATCGATGTCATCATCACCGATATCCTGATGCCCGAGATGGACGGCATAGAGCTCTGCAAGGCGATACGCTCCATGACCATGTTCTGCCATATCCCCATCATCCTGCTCACGGCACAGACCGATATACGTTCCAAGACCGAGGGACTCGACTACGGTGCCGACGTGTTTATAGAGAAGCCCTTCTCGCTCGAGTTCCTGAAAGCGCAGGTGGGGAGCATCATCAAGAACCGCACCCAGCTGAAGGAGATCTTCACCACCTCCCCCTTCATCCCGCCGCAGAGCATCGCGAACAACACCTGCGACATCGAGTTTCTCACGAAGATCAACAAGATCATCATGAACAACCTTTCCGAGTCGGGCAACCTTATCGAGACCCTGGCACACGATATGGCATTGAGCCGTTCCAGCCTCCACAAGAAGATCAAATCGATCTCCGGAATGACTCCCAACGATTACATCCAGCTCATACGGCTCAAGAAGGCAGCCGAGCTGCTAAGCGGCAGCGAGTACCAGATCAGCGAGATCGCCTATATCGTCGGCTTCAACAGCCCCTCCTATTTCTCCAAATGCTTCAGCAACCAGTTCGGCATGCTCCCGCGCGACTTCGCTATCAAGACCAGAGAGAACCACAAAACAGAGGAGGATGAGTTGATGAGTTGATTAGCTGATGAGTTGATTAGCTGATTTGAGGATTAGCGAATTAACACATTAGCAAATTCGCAAATTAGTTAACGTGAGGATTGCCTAATTATTTTCCCCTATAAATTTGGAAACCACAAAAGGTTTTTATAATTTTGAATGTTTACTATTTACGAATCATTCTTAATTAGAACCTGTTCCATTGATTGATCGACTGAAAATACGAAACCTGATCTCCGGGAAAGGGCTGAAGGTGACACCGCAACGGATGCGGGTGCTGGAGGCAATTTATCTGCTGGACAACCACCCCACGGCAGAAAACATCCTGGAATATATCCGCAGGAACGACCCCAACATTGGTTACGGTACCGTATACAAGGTATTGGAGACATTGGTGGAGCATAACCTGATCGTGAAGGTAAAAACCGAGAAAGATGTGATGCGCTACGACGGCATCCTGGAGAATCATCATCACCTCTATTGCAAACAGTGTGACTATATCGAGGATTATCACAACGAGAAGCTTGACAAGCTACTGACCGATTTCTTTCATGAAAATGAAATCGACAATTTCATTATCGAAGACATCAAGCTGAGCATCAACGGCAATTTTATCATCCACAAGAATAAACAACACGAATCTTAACTTTAAAAACGCAGAATTATGGCATGTGCAAATGGCGTGAAACCGCTAAAAAAGAAAAAAACCAAAGAAGGAGTAACTGAAACTTTTAAACAGGAGGAAAAAACAATGAATGGAACAATGGTAAGACAAATGATGCCGGAATTTGAGATGGAGGCATACGACGCGAAGACGGGACACTACAAAACCGTTTCCAGCGCAGATTACAAGGATAAATGGGCCGTCGTCTGCTTCTATCCTGCCGACTTCACCTTCGTCTGCCCCACCGAGATCGCGGCAATGAATGCTCACTACGACGAGTTTGAGCGTCTGGGCGTGGAGCTCCTGCCGGTATCGGTCGACTCCAAGTTCTCGCATAAGCGCTTCGTGGAGACCGAGCCGATCCTGAAAGGCCTCAAGCTGACCATTGGTGCCGATACCACGAAAGAGGTAGCCCGCGCGTTTGGTGTGCTGATCGAAGAGGAGGGTGTGGCCCTGCGTGGTCGTTTCCTTTTCAACCCCGACGGCGTTTGCGTAGCCCAGGAGGTGCAAGCCGATTCTGTAGGCAGAAACGTGAATGAGTTCCTTCGTCAGATCGAAGCATGGCAGCACGCCAGCAAGACAGGCGAAGTGTGTCCCGCCGGATGGAGACCGGGTAAGAAGACCCTGCCCGTACAGACCGACATGGAAAAGATGACCGGCAAGGTGGGTGATTATATTACGCTGGAAGAGATCCTGAGTTAATCAGAGTAAATTGGAAAATCAAAATGTCACGCTGATTCCGGCGTAACAAAGTAGGGTAAATGCATTCTGACATTTACCCTACTTCTGTATGGTCCCGAACCTGTAGACGATGCCGATATCGGTGAAGAAAGGTTTAAAATTGCCTTTCACACCTGCCATTTGTCCCACACTCACAGCCAATCTCCAGTTCTGACTGATGTGACGAACCAATCCGGCGCTATAGTGATAAACCAATCCGCTGCCCAGGTCAATCCCGCCGCCACCGGCAGCACCGCCCAATGCCTGCGCGCGTAACTCCCACGACGGGTTCCATCCGTAGCGATATCGCAGGCCCAGCAGCCCTTCGGCGTATGCCCCGTACGATCCCTGATAGGCCCAATTGGTAGCTCCAAGCAAATCAAAGTGATCATGTATCCTTTTGGATACCACAAATCCCATCAGGTTGAAGGCTTTGTCGTAGGGACGTCCGTTTTTGTCCATTCGCTCAGAAGATGACCAATAGGTGCGGTTCAGCAGTTCAAATCCGAACATCCGAAGCCGTTCACTCTCTTTCAGTCGATAAGCGGTCTTCGTATGCGCACCTGCGGTCGTATAAAAATGAAAGTTGTGCGACAAGGCCATTTCAAGCAGCGTACCGTTGAGCTGCCCCCCGGGTGTGAATGTGTGGCCGATCGCTGCTTTGATACCATATGCCTCACCCAGTCGAGTGCTTAACCCTACGGTACCCTGGAGGGTGCCTCCTCCTCCGCTGGCAACGCCTCCGCCACCACTCGGACCTGCCAGCAGCTGGGCGTCGAGCGTCAACCGATCACCAGCCAACGGCTGTTCAAAACCCACACCCACCAGATAACTCATGTAACCATCAATACCACCGGCCATTGCACCGTGCAATTTCAATGCCGCATACCACTGTGCATGAAAGAAATGATCCAGCTCAACGCCTACCAGCGAGATATCACCGGGTTGGGGTTGTGATTCATTGCTGCGAGAGACAGGATCACCGGCAAAAGAAATGTAGTTCTGTCCCGTAATCTGAACCCGAAATGTGGATGTTTTATCAAGCGATGCCACAGAACCATTCTCCTGCCTTTTTGGGCCTGTCCTTCTCGCCGTGCTGAATTGTGATGAGATGGCGACCCCCACATTGACGTTGTTGCTTCCCATCTCACCGGTGGGAAAATCAAGTCGTGAATAACCGCCGAACAGCGAAACAGCTCCCATACTGAAAGCCAGGTTGATGTGCCCCCGGGTGATCAGTCCCCCGCCATCCGGGGCACCGCCACCGCCGCCACCCCCGACGAACAGACCGGCATCCAGCGACAAGGGTGATCGAAACAGGGGTTGCAGATAACCCACTCCCGTCCCGAAGGTGATCAGCCCCGGTCTCTTACCTGCGATGGCCGAATAGGTGTTGATCGTAAGATAGAGATTGGGAAGTTTGTCCACGATAAAAAAGTCGGCACCCATCCCCAGCATGCCCAGGTCAGGCTCCCCCGTCATCTTCAACCATTCATAGCTTCCCCGGTATCGCAGCGGTTGCCTGATCAGCTCCAGCTCCACTCCCTCACCATCCTTTTCCTGCCCGGTCGCAAACCGTGTGGTAGAAAGAAAAAAACAAAAAAGTAGGATCAAACGAATAAAGAAATTATACTCTTTCATTCTATTGTGTATGTTCAATATCCCGACCACCACAAAATTACACTTTTCTCCCATTTTCTGCAGGCATAACTGCACTTTTCTCCCAGAATATCATCAACCGGTAAACATAAACCGCTGAAAGCTGACTGCTGAACGCTGACCGCTGATCGCTGATAGCTGACCGCTGACCGCTGATCGCTAAACACCAAATATCTCCCTCGCCCGCTCCAGTCGTTCGGGCGACAGCTCCGGCGTACCCTCCAGCCGGTACTGCAACCCCATCTGTTCGTACTTGTGGGTACCCATGGTATGATAGGGCAGCAGTTCAATCTTCTCAATGCAGCGGTAAGGCTTTAGAAAGTCCGCCAGCTGCTGCAGTCGCCGGTCGTCGTCAGTCCACCCCGGCACCAGCACATGGCGTATCCAGGTGGCAGTCTGCCGTTCCTCCAGGTAGTCCAGGCAACGCAGCGTGTTGGTGATCTTCGCCCCCGTCAGCTCCTTGTGCTGCAGCGGATCAATCGTCTTCACGTCGAGCAGTACCATGTCCGCCGCATCCAGTGCCTCACGCACCGCCGGCGACCATAACGCACCCGAAGTGTCCAGCGCCGTGTGGATCCCCTTCTCGCGACAGAGCAGGAAGAAGTCGCGCACAAACTCAGCCTGCATCAGTGGCTCGCCCCCCGTCACCGTCACGCCCCCCTTGGCGATGAAGCTCTTGTAGCGCATCACCTCCTCCAGCAGCTCCGCCGGCGTCATCTGGTAGCTCCCGCTCCCCTTCTCCCAGGTGTCCGGATTGTGGCAATAGAGGCATCGCAGCGGGCATCCCTGCAGGAACACCACGAAGCGTATCCCCGGCCCGTCCACCGTGCCGAAGCTCTCGAGAGAATGAATGTTTCCTACCATTTCTTATCAGGTTGATGATGATGTTGATGTATGCTGATGGGATATTACTGCATCAGCTGTGAAGAGGGATGTTTTCTTGCTCCTCAATTATTCGCTGGGTACCTGTCCGA